>JAAURL010000239.1 GCA_012032235.1 Akkermansiaceae bacterium
ATTTGACAGAAAAATAATCACAAAGGGGGGGCGGGGGTTGAGGTCTTTTGTTGGCAAATTTTAAGGCGAGCGGTTGAGTCCGGGTTTTTAAAATTTTGCAAAAGGGCGGCCCTTGAATAATGGTCTGGTGTTTCGGGGAGAGAACTATACGGCTATGGACATGGTTTTCTCTAAAGTTTCTTTTTCGCTTATCGTGTGCTCCGCCAGCTCTTTTATTTTCTGCTCCTGTGGAGGGAATTATGTTCCGACGAATCTAACGAAGTTTCATGCAATCCCGCCTAAAGGTAATGGCGAGAAGGTTTCCATCGTTTGTGAGGCGTCTGCTGGATCGCTAGAAAAAGATCAATATGTGAGCTTGATGGCAAAAGGCTTGGAAAAACACGGCTGGAAGGTCGTCTGGGATAAGTCTGCGGATTATCAGATGTTTTTCACATTTGGCGTTTCCGATAAACGCACTGAGATAAATTCACAGCCTATCATCGGTCAAACTGGAGGAGGGACGACTCTTCACAGAGGTTCAGCAACCACAAGGAGCAATTACAGTGCTTACGGCAGCGGTGGCTATGCTAGTGCTTCTGGTAATTCTACCACCAGCTTTCATGGCACATCTTATGCGATACCGACTTTTGGAGTGGTAGGCACGTCACAATCTAGCGAAGTGATGTTTGATCATTATTTGCTCGTGGTGATTAAAGATCGGAAGGGAAAAAATGTTTTTGAAGGGAAAGCTTACGGCGCATCGGATGGGCCTGCCTCTAACTCTGCGGTGCCAACGATGATCGAAGTCGTGTTTGATGACTTCCCTGGCAAGTCAGGATCGACTGAATGGTATTGAAGCCAAAGAACGCGGCTCGTTTTGCTTGTCTTTTCATGAAGCTGGCCGGGCAGGCGGCAGGGGTGTTCGGGGCGTCCGATGAGTCCCGCATCGATGCCTAGGGATGGGGCGGTGATTTTGAGAGAATCTAACACTTCAAGCGATGGCGTGTGAAACCATGCGTGGAGGCTTTTGTTTCCAGTGTGGATTATGGCGGCGAGCTGCCAGTGAAATTTTTCGCGGAGCCAACGAATGAGGGCGAGGGATGCGGCGATGTGAGTTTCTGTTTCTTGTGGTGTCTTGGGTGAAACTCCATCGAAGCCATCGAAATCTAACACGGTGTAGGGCGCTGCGATGACGTTTCCGGCGCTGCGTGAAAAGATTCCTGACTGCCAAATGGCGGGCGTAGTCATGGGGCCGATGAGATGAGGGGCGCGGGTCCAATCGGCACAGGTTTTCCACTGTGTAGCGTGCTCGGTCTTTCCTGATTCGTGAACTTTTCCCGTCCAGAGTGTGGTATCGGGAGGGAAAAGAGTGAAAAGGAAATGGCGTGGATCACTTGCGACAAGATCGCAGTCGATGCGTTGCGGCGAGTCTTCCCAAGCGTCGGCAAAATGCCATGGGAAATTATTGATGATTTCCGCACGGTGCTTTCTAGCAGATTCTCTGAGTGCTTGCTTGTGTGCTTCACGCTGTTCACTGGCACGGCGTTGTCGCCATTGATGATCTTTTGCTGGATCGTGGATGCGCTGTCCTTTGATACCAATGAGAGCAAAGATGTGCTTGCGGTGCTCCGCATCATCTTGGAAGGCGATGCAGTGATAAGCACCGGATGGATAGATGCGGAGATTATCCCGTCGCGTGTCTTTGCCGATTTCCCGACAAGCCGGGCAAGCGGAATTGATGTCGCCATTTGGTAAGTGGCGTGGATTTTCTAGGCGGGAAAAGTCGATGGATTGAAGTTCCGCAATCACGCTAAACCTCCTTTTTTCTTGGAAACGAAAACCTCAAAAAAGAGAGTATTTTTGAGCGCTCTCGTTTCCATGCTGACAGGCCATCGTTTCCAGTCCGTTTCCAGAAATAATGCTTCGTTTCCGTTAGTTTCTATTTCGTTTCCAAAATGGTTTCCATTCATGCGGTCTCGTTTCCAGTTTCCTGCCTTAGAGTGCTTTCTTGGAAACGAGGAGCTTACAGAGTGATTCATGATAGTTTATATCTCCTTTCTTGGATAACAACCAGTCCGCCACTTTCTAATTTCTTCGCCCACTTACTGATGCAGCCTTTTGTTACTGAGAGTTCCTCAGCAAGCTCAGTGGCGCTATCAACGCCATCACGAATGAGAGCCAACATCGCATCGGGGCCAGAATACTTCTCACAGGCGAGGTTCATTTTCTCACTGCTTGTATCCATGATCCAGCGTAGCGAAGGCGCTTCGATTGCTTGGCAGTTTCGGCATTTTTTAAAGGTCGTCACCCAAGCTTTGCTTTCACCGTCCTTGCTGTCGTCCTTCAGGGAAATAATCCAGTGCGCCATGTCTTCGCGGCGGGAAGCACCACGCATTTCGCCACTGCGTCCTGCATGATGCACGATGATGACGGTGATCTTTCTGCCGCGCAGTTTTAGCAACCAATCTTTGATGAGATCGAAAGCATCATTATCATTTCCGCCATGCCAGATGCAGCAGTGCTGAGATTATCGATGATGAAAACGTCACCAGAACTGAGTATTTCAGAGATCGCATTTTGATCTTCTACGTCTGCGATATTGATCCCGCGTTGGATGAGATCGAAAACACGTTCATTTTGAAGCCAGTCGAAATTTTCTGATGAAATGCCGATGAGTCTTGCTCGCTCTTGCACGTCAGGAAGGTTCATCTCTGCATCGAAGTAAACGACACGCCGGGCATTTTTCCCCAGCTTGCCATGAGCCTAACGATTGGCCTGTCGCCATCGCGTTACCAATCATCATCGCCAACCAAGTTTTACCATGGCCGCGTGGAGCGTAGAGATAACCGAAGTCACCTTCTCGAAGCCATTCTCCTAGAATTTTAGGCCGTTGAGTGATCGGCAATTCTAAGAGTCTTCCTGAAGCGATGAGGGCATCGCGCAAGAGAGGTTTCTTTTCACCTACACTGGCCGCTATGGTTTCTAAAGTGATCGGTAAGGGCACATTGGGTTGAATTTTGGCAGCTTGCATTTAGCGAGTCCCTCCTTGTTGGATTGAGTCGAGAGTCTTGAGCAAGCGGTTGAGCTTGCTTTTGGATTTCCTTGCTGGGGCGTGGTTTAGCACGGGTTGAGATGACATCTCGTCGATGCGGCACTGTTCTTGTTCATCCCAGTGTTTGGCGATGAAATGGTCATCTTTGGCAGCTTGGAGCGGTGATTGAGTGAATGAATGTTTCATGGATCGATTGATCTGATAGGTTTATCCCCTACCTCCTGAAGGCTCGGTGGCTGGTGTTTGTCGATTTACATATCGATCAACCTAGCTCCGCAGCCATTCAGGGGGCGGGATGCATTGGTTAGGCAGCTTGGGATGAGATGAAGGTTTCTAAGCTCTCTCGGTCAATGAGGCGTGCCCCTTCGACTTTGTGGCTTTTGATGTGTCCATTTCCCATCAGCTCATAAAGGAATGAGCGGCCTAGCCCGGTGTATTCCATGGCGGTGGTGACTTTCATATAGCGAGGCAATAAATTGCCCGCCTTGGTGATGCTGCCTTGCGCCTTGTTAGCTTCTGTGATGACTTCTTTGCGTTCTATGTTTAGCATGTGTTATTGCCCTGAAGGTTAGGCTTT
>JAAURL010000240.1 GCA_012032235.1 Akkermansiaceae bacterium
GAGGACGACCTAAAAGGCGAATTCTCCACGAAAGCTAACCAACAACGGAGCCATTTTACCTCAGAAGCAGCCGATTTCGCGACTCCTCATACCGAACCCTGAAAAACCGCCTTTAATCAGCGTTTCCCTAACAGCCAATCCGTCAAAGACACCATGCGCGGCAAAAGAATCAGAGCCGTGCTTTGCGAAAGGACCCTCGAGACCTTCCTGAAAGTCAACGATTCAAAATGAGGTAGCCCTGTGTGCGATAATAGGCTTGGCAAAATGTTTGAGAAATGACCGTGTAAAAACTCATGAAACTCACATCATTGTTCTTCTTCTCAAGCTCTGTTAGCTATGCAATCGCGCAAGCCGAAATTCAAGGTTACACCGATACTCCAATCATCCCAGGTACGACATACAGCGTGCACGATCCTGCTAGACCGCAACCGACGATTGTGGAGACAGCGGGTGCGCTAGAAGTAAAGCCTCCATCTGATGCCATCGTGCTTTTTGACGGAAAATCTGTCGATGCTTGGGAAAACCCATGGCAGACCAAAGACGGCGTGATGGTAGCGTCAGAAAAAAACACCCGAACTAAGCAATCTTTTGGCGCAATCCAGATGCATTTAGAGTGGCGAGTGCCAGCAGGTCGCCCGGTCAGCGGACAGAATGGAGGAAATAGCGGGGTGTTTCTAATGGGCAGTTACGAAGTACAAATCCTTCAAAGTCACAACAATAAAACTTATCCTGACGGGCAAGCAGGAGCGATGTATGGCCATCTGCCGCCACTGGTCAATGCGACTTCTCCGCAGGGAGAATGGCAGAGTTATGATCTCACCTTTGAGCCACCCGTTTATGAAAATGGCAAAGTTGTCAAACCTGCGAAGCTTTTCCTTCTACACAACGGGGTAGTCGTGCAAAACGGCGAACTTTATTTAGGGCCTACTCAGCACCGGAAACTTCCAGAGTATCCAGAAAAGCACCCTGTAACTGCACCGATCCAGCTCCAAGATCACAACGACCCAGTCGAATTCCGTAATATCTGGGTAAGACCGATTTTACCGAGAAAGTGATTCATTAATTTTAGTGTAGGATCAAAGCACCAATCAAGAATAGCGCGATGACGATGCGTCCAAAAGCCAGCGAATCTGTCCCGCAGGCAATCGATTGGTATTTCCCATCGATGTCCTCCAAGCCAAGAGGTTAACCACCGCGTCTCTTACAAAAATTGTAATGCAATGAACCACAAACTTCCAAATTCGAAACGGGAAGGTTTTTGGAAGTGCCCTAACTTGATTGGGTAACAGGTTTATTTCTGCAAATGGAAAAATTTTAGCTGCGGAAGATGGAATCGATGCCAGTAAAACCGGATCTTTCAGATCGTCCACTCTTAGCGCTGAGGTGGACCCCAAAGTCCAGCCACTGAGAGCTAAACTAATTGATTTTGATAAGATGCGTGAGCAGGTTTCGCCTCGGACGCTTCGACCATAAAGAACAAAGGTTGCTGATTCTGGGGATAAGATTCAAAATCCTCTTGTGGTATTTATGGAT
This sequence comes from Akkermansiaceae bacterium, assembly GCA_012032235.1. Classification (GTDB taxonomy): domain Bacteria; phylum Verrucomicrobiota; class Verrucomicrobiia; order Verrucomicrobiales; family Akkermansiaceae; genus Luteolibacter. The sequence goes on from JAAURL010000240.1 coordinate 1,534, forward strand.
CAAGTGATGTGGTTGCGGAATTCTGCTGCGGAGGAGCGCTGGCTAGTCGGCGTTTCGGGTGGTGCTGATTCAGTGGCGTTGCTGCATTTACTGGTGGAAAAAGGATTTCGGGATTTGGTGGTTTGTCATCTGGATCATGGATTACGCGGAGAGGATTCAACGGGAGATGCCGAATTTGTTAGTAAGCTGGCGGGAGAATTTGGTCTTCTTTGTGAAATCGGCACGGCGGATGTGAAAGGCCGTATGGCGGAAAAAGGAGAATCGCTGGAAACTGCTGCGCGAAATGTAAGGCATGACTTTTTCGGGAAATGTGCGGAGAAGTATGGATCGGAAAAAATTTTATTAGCTCATCATGCGGATGATCAGGCGGAGACGGTTTTGTGGAATCTCCTGCGTGGGTCGCATGGTTTTAAAGGAATGCGGGAGGAGCAACAGTTGGCCACCGAATCGGGAGTGGAATTGAGATTAATACGCCCTTTGTTAGGAACCCGCCGGGAGAAAATCATCGAATGGCTGAAGGAGAAAGGCCATAAGTGGCGGGAAGATACTAGCAACAAGGAGCCGATCGCAGTGCGGAATCGATTGCGAAATGAGGCGTTTCCTTTGTTGAATGAAATTTCGAATCGTGATGCGGCAGCGGCTTTCATCCGTGGTGCGGAGAATAGTGCGGATCATGTCGCGCTGGAAGATTGGGCGCTAAAGCAGGCGAATGTTCTCGATCCTCAAGGTCGCTTGCATTTGCCAGTGCTGAGGAAATTACCAGTCGCATTGCAACGGATCGCAGTGAGGAAATTTCTGTTGTTTCATGGGATTTCCTCTCTTGATGCAGATCTGATCGAGAGAAGCTTAGAATTGCTAGATATTGAAAACTCTGCGGTGATCAATCTCCCTGGAGGCGGGAGGCTGCGGCGGCGAGCCGGGAGACTTTGGGTAGAGATTTAACGAACCTTGAAATTTACCTTTTCCGCGGGAAATCCCGATTCATATTCGCCCGACATGACAGCAGATTTCTTGGTGATCGGTGCGGGAGTCGCCGGTCTTTCTTTCGCCCTGCGGGCGGCCCGCCCACGGTTCGGTGATCGTGGTGACAAAGGGCGAGGCATACGAATCTAATACCGCATGGGCGCAAGGAGGAATCGCTTCCGTGTTACCGGAAAAATTGAGAGATCTGGGAGACTCTGAAGAGCTGCATGTGGCTGACACGCTGGATGCTGGAGCTGGGCTTTGTAAGGAGAATGCTGTTAGAGCGATCATCCATGAAGGTGCGGCAGCGATCGAGGATTTGGTGAACTACGGTGTTTCCTTCGACAGGGAAAATGGTCGATTTCCAGTTGGGAAAAGAGGGTGGCCATTCGCATCGGCGGATTCTCCATGCGCGGGATACGACAGGCCGGGAAATCGCCAGAGCGCTGATCGAACAAGCGCGGATAACTCCCAATTTAACTTTGTTAGAAAATCATTTCGTCATCGACCTAATCACTACTGCGAAATTGGGCGGTGTAGTAGATGATCGTGTAATCGGTGCCTACGTCCTAACAAGCAAGACTGGTGAAGTTCAAGTATTCCGTTCTGACCGGGTCATTTTAGCCGCTGGCGGTTGCGGGAAAGTCTATCTTTACACGACCAATCCTGACTCTGCCACGGGAGACGGTGTCGCACTGGGCTGGCGGGCTGGCGCATCCATTGCCAACATGGAGTTTATCCAATTCCATCCGACGTGCTTTTACAATCCAGGTGCGACAGGACCGGAGGCACGATCGTTTCTGGTTAGTGAAGCGGTGCGTGGAGAGGGTGGGGTTTTGATCAATCACAAGGGAGAAGATTTCACAAAAAAAATAGATCCACGTGGATCGTTAGCGCCGCGTGATATTGTGGCCCGTGCGATCGACCAGGAAATTAAAAAGACCGGAGCACCGTGTGTTTATCTCGATGTCACTCATAAGCCAAAAGGTTTTATGAAGGAACGTTTTCCCTATATCTATCAGACGCTTTTAAAGTTTGGGCTCGATTGCGAAATACAGCCGATTCCCGTAGTT
>JAAURL010000241.1 GCA_012032235.1 Akkermansiaceae bacterium
AGCAATGGTTTGGCTAGGCTCGATCGAGGTTGGCTTTTACACGGCCAAGTGGACGCCCATCCCGAACAATGATTAACTCAGTCGAAGTTGAAATACCTGATCTAGCTCCTGCACCGATGATCACGAATCCCAAATCTTGATTCACCGCTGAAATCACTCCTTGGAATGAGTTGCGGCGAATCACATCTGCACGCGCTTTGAGCTGATTTTGGAGTTCATTCGCTTCTGCCTTAGCTGCGTTGATCGATACAGTGGCACCATTTGCTAACGCCTTGAGCTCATCCGTCTTCTTTGTCTTTTCGGAGATTTCGTTTTCGATCTTTTTGATTTCATCAGGAAGTGTCTCAATCGTCACATTTTCACCAAGACCAGCGGTGGCCAATTTGACTTCATCAATCACCTTATTGATTTCTCCGAATTCTGATTCCTGCGCTTTCAGCTCGCGCTCAGACTTGGTTGCTTCGTTTTTGAGTGACGAAGCCGTCGAGGTAAGTGCATCGACCTGCTGTTTGAGGGTTACTTGCTTGGTTTCTGCCGCGCTGAGTTTTTCTTTCTCTACTTTGATTTCTTTTTCTTTGTTAGCAGTAGCAGTTTCATGCTTTTTGATATTTGCAGCAACTTGCTCTAACTCTGTGTTGATCGCACTGAATTTTTTGCTGTAATCAATGGCAAAATAGGAGCCTGCACCAGCGGCAAGAATGGCGATAACGGCAAGGGTGGCTTTCATGAATAAGGGTGGAAAAGGTTTTTAGGAATGGGTTTTCAAATCAGTTGCTCTTAGCAGGTGCTTTATCTGCCATGGATTTGGCAGGAGCCATTTTTTGACCTGGAACGACGCGGTCTCCGACACGAAGAGTGACGTCTGAATCCATCGAATCAGGAATGATTGAGGCAGAAGCGGTGGTGCTTTCAACAGCAGTGACCATGAGCTTGGCGATCGTTTGGCCGTCTCTTACCACGTCCAGAGTAGAATTCGAAATCACGCCACCATTGTCTCCGGATGCTAGGGTGACAAAGCCCCAATTCGGATAAATGTTGCGGATGCGTGTTTCGAGGGAGCTGAGTGATTCTCCTTTTGAGTATTTTGCTAAGTTCGTTCTGGCTTCTTCCACTGCAGCCTTAGCAGCTGTGTCTTTAGCGGTCATGCTTGCGAGTTCACTTTCTGCGGCAGTGAACATTTGAACCACTTCCTCGCGTTGAACTACCATTCCACGCATCTTGGCGGCGAGATCTTTGACATCTCCCATGCCTTCGGTTTGTTTGCGGAGCTCATCCAGTTTCGCTTTTCCTTCGGACACCTTTGCGGCAACGGCTTCAGCGGTTGCTTTGAGTTCTTCATTCATTTTCGCTGCCGCGGCTTCTGAGGCAACCAGTTTTTCATTGGCAGCTTCCGCTTCGCTCACTTGGCCTGGCAGAACCTCAAGCTCCTCGGTGACGTCCTTCAGTTTCATTTCCGTTTTCGACTCACGAGCAATTTCCGTTTCTCTTTCTTCTAATTTGGCTTTATACGATTGGTCATTTTTATACCAAACAAAGCCAGCAGAAGCGATGATTAAGGCAGTGAGAATTCCTAGAAGAGTAGACATGGGGTTTTGTGAGTAAGCTTTAAGATATCGTGTGTGGGGAAAACACTAAGAAGTCTCACCGACACACGGCAACCTCAAATTTCGCATAGTTTGAAACTTTCGCCAGCTTGACTTTACAAGTTGATGGCTTAATGGCGAGGCTCAAAGGTCTACATGAAGTCAATCTTCCGCGTTTTTTCTTACTTACGCCACTATCCTGGCTTGGCAACGGCTCAGCTTTTCTGCGCGATTGGCATGACTTTGGCGGTCTTCGTCTTCCCGAATGCAACGGGTTACGTGATTGATAAAATCATCCCAAATCCATCCCGCCACGGTGATTTTTCCTATTGGATCGTGATTGCGCTGCTGGGTTTTGTGGTGAAAGACGGGTTAAATTCGGTGAGAATTTTCATCAACAACATCTTTGAGCAGAAAGTCATTTTCGATATTCGCTCCGATCTTTATGCAAAAATCCAGCGCCTGCCGTTGCAATGGTTCGATACGCGGCGGACGGGCGACATTATGACGCGGGTGGTCGAAGACGTCACCAACATGGAGCGCGTGCTGATCGACGGAATCGAGCAAGGCCTCATGGCTGCGTTACAAGTCATTGGCATTGGAATTTTCCTATTTTATCTCAATCCAACCGTGGCCGCCTGGGCCACACTGCCAGTGCCGTTCCTCGCGATTGGTGCGTGGATTTATTCATCGAAAGGACGAGACCGTTACCGCAATCAGCGCGATGCTGCATCGGATTTAAACGCCTTGCTTCACGATAATGTTTCCGGAGTGCGCCAAATCAAAGCCTATGCAGCAGAAGCCGTCGAACATCGCCGGTTCAATGATTTCTCGGATTTACTGAGAGTCGCCACGCTGCGGATGATGAAATGGTGGGCGATCTATTCGCCAGGCATGTCGCTTCTACGGATGAGCGGCTATGTGTTAGTCCTCGCTTTTGGCGGTGGAGCGGTGATGCGTGGGGAATTAACGATGGGAGATTTCACCCGCTTTCTGCTTTTCCTATCACTTTTCTACGAACCAATTGATCGGCTCAATTCGCTCAATCAAATGATCTTATCAGGTCGTGCCGCGGCGGATCGGGTTTTTGAAATTTTAGATTCTGAGGAAGAAGCAAATTCAAGAGAAGGCTCCATGCTCCCTAGTCAAATTGACGGACACGTGCGTTTTGAAAACGTCAGTTTCTCTTATCAGGATCAACCCACATTGCACGGTGTCACGCTGGATGCCCAGCCAGGCCAGACGATTGCGCTGGTTGGCTCGACAGGAGCGGGAAAAACGACAGTGTTGTCTCTGTTAGCTCGCTTTTATGAAGCGAGCTCCGGTGTGGTGAGCATCGATGGTATTGACATCAGCACGTTGGCGAAATCCTCGCTGCGTGATCGCCTCGCCTACGTCACTCAAGAACCGTTTCTCTTCAACGGCACGGTCCGCGAAAACCTCCAACTCTCCAAACGCGACGCCACCGAAGCAGAACTCTGGGCAGCACTAGAGGCCGCCCATGCGGATCGATTTGTCAAAGATCTGCCAAAATTATTAGATACGAATGTTGGCGAGCGTGGGGTGAAACTTTCCGGCGGCGAAAAACAGCGCCTATCCATCGCACGGGCTTACTGAAAAACGCCCCGATCCTTTTGCTGGACGAAGCCACCGCCTCCGTCGATTCCGAGACTGAGCGACAAATCCAAGACGCGCTGGATCGGCTTATGGAAAATCGCACCGCTTTCGTCATCGCCCACCGCCTTTCGACGATCCAAAATGCAGATCGCATCTATGTGTTAGAAAAAGGCCGAGTCATCGAACAAGGAACACACCAGACGTTACTTTCGCTCAATGGAAAATATGCCGAGCTAAGCCGAAAGTCGTTCCTGACGGCGGATGTGAGGAGTTAATCTGAATGCATAGAAAACTAAGACAGGTTTTCTACGCATTCTCTCAAAATGTCCATTACACAAGATCTCAGATTGTTC
>JAAURL010000242.1 GCA_012032235.1 Akkermansiaceae bacterium
AGTGACACCCGCAGGTGAACTTTCGGTTTTACCCGTAGGCGGCGTGGCAATTTTCACCACATAGCTCCCAGCGATCAGACCTGTGAAGGAGTAAGCTCCAGAACTTGATGTTGTAACGGTATAGTTCTGAACGCCAGCGACATTTGGATTATCGATCGCGGTCGTGCCATCGGCTTCAAAGAGACCGAGTGTGACGCCATTGATCCCTGGTTCATCATCGGCTGCTCCTGCTCCACCAAGGATATTGTCAGCACCATCTGGGTCACGCAGACCGTCTTTATTCGTATCACAGAAAACGACATTGCCGATAGAACCTACAGGCACGCCTGCTCAGACCGAAGTCCACGGTGTTATCGACTTCATTGGCAGCCAGAACGATCTGCGGAGAATTAATGACTCCACCCGATGTCGTTTGAATGCCGTTGTCATCATTATCTATGCCGTCATCAGTTGTTCCTGTAACTGGTGAGCTGTTAGGCTTTGCCACTGGCGGCGTTGCTATTCTCAGAGTGTAAGTTCCTGCTGCCAGTCCGGTAAATGCATAGCTACCATTAGCATCCGTAGTGACGACATAGTTTTGAGTTCCAGCGATATTCGGATTATCAATCGCCGTTGTGCCTGCTGCATTGAACAAACCTAGCACCACTCCTGCGATGCCTGGCTCATCATCGGACGTTCCGATGACATCATCCGCTCCGTCTAGATCACGGACGCCATCATTATTATCATCGCAAAATACCACGTTGCCCAGTCCTGAACCGGCTGGAGGTGTGAGACCAAATCGATCGTCTCATCTGCCTCAGCTGCACCGAGAGCAATCACTGGAGAACTGATCTGACCGCCAGGGGTAGCCTGAATACCATTATCATCATTATCCTGTTGGTTATCCGCTGTGTCGGTGACGCCAGCAGGAGAGCTATTCGGAGTGCTAGTTGGAGGTGTCAGAATTTTAACAACATAGCTGCCCACAGTCAGATTGATGAAATTATAGCTTCCGTTAGAATCAGTCGTCACTGTGTATGGCTGAACTCCCGGCTGATTTGGATCATCGATCGTCGTCGTGCCATCTGCAGCAAATAGAGAAACGACGACACCAGGGATGCCTGTCTCATCATCGGCGGTGTTAGGAATATTATCTACACCGTTTGGCGTGCGGATGCCGTCTGCATTCGCATCAAGAAAGACGAGATTTCCCAGTGCAGGGTTGGCAGGAGAGAAGCCTATATCATAAGTATGATTATTTGCTGCGAGACCACTTGTATTAAATGTCACACTGGCAGCCCCTGCGCTGACTGTGGCGTCGCTATCACGTTGGTCACCATTTGCGGAAGCATCTGCATTTGCCAGCGTGGTTTGCTTACCAGCCAATACAGGGTCTGTCGTAGATACGCTGACCGTGTAGCCATTGGTGAAATAAGTGAGCCCTGCGATGTTATACTTCGCACTCGCAGTATTGGTGCCTGGACCGCTGGAGAAATAGTAATTTCCGTTAGAATCTGTGATCGCCGTTGAGATCGTTGTGCCGCCTGCATTTTTCAAACTCACCGTCACCCCAGCGATGCCCACTTCTGTAGGGTCTTGAATACCGTTAGAATTCACATCATTCCAGACGCGGTTACCGATCTGAATGGGCGATGGCTTACACAGCACAATCGGGTCCCCCAGACCCAGAGCCTTTGTGCCGCCAGCCACACCATTTACCACTGTGAAGGCATCGGCCTTACCGCCTGTCGTTGTATTAAAGAAAGTAAATCCTTGATCGAATGCAAAGGAACCATCCACTGGGTCATAAGACGTGGACATCACCTCGCCCGTTCCAGGAACGATGGAAAGCCCCCCTAGCGTCGTTTCATTATGATTCCACAGTGGGCTAGCACCTGGATCATTGAAGCGGTCTGCCCAATAAAACTCACCCGTGCCACCAGGGCCGTCTGCTAAGTTGGAACTTGTTAGAGTGGTCGAATTATCACCTTCAGGACATGCCGCAGAACCTTCCAATGCCCAGCCCGTAGCGGTGCGACAGACATGGATAATGTCACCTGCTGAGTCCGATGAAAACTGCACCGATGTCCCTGCAACAGGGATGAAATTTTGAAACGCCGTCTGCACCGCAAAGCGATCCGTAAAGCCTAGAACCATATCGCCTTTTTCCGTGAACTCAATGTCACTTAAGATCGGCTGAGCAAACTCACGCTCGCTACTTGCTGATAGAGCCGTGCCCAGTCCTGTGCCAGCCCAAGTATCTGTCCAGCGTTTCCATTTCACTGGACCAGGCCCACCATTCCACACGCCTGTTTCACGGTTATAGTTCAGAGGAAATGAAATCTCCGTTGTTAGAGCAGGAGCCACACCTGGAGAGCTATAGTCATAAGCGGCAACTGCTGCTGGATCGAAGGACAACACATAAGCTGTCATGTCATTGACCGTGCCACCTACCAGTTCGCCGGAAGACACGACACCTAGATAACCCCTACCATTTGCAAATGCTAAACCCCATGGACGCAACACACCATTCGGTGCTGCTGGCAGTCCTGTGAATGTAGAAAGCAAGAACTGCCTCACCGCACCTGGCACCGTGGCACCACTCACATCCACCGAGATCAATGCGCGCTGATTCAAGTTCACCATCCATAGTGTATTTAAATCTTCACTTACATCCGCATCACCAAAGCTCACTTTTCCTACTTTCGCAAAGGCATCCAAGTCGATTGAATCTCCAGTGCTGTTAGGAAGTGTGAAATTCGCACTTCCCGTTCTTGTCACTGATCCCAAATCGATCGCCGCACCACCATTGACTGGAGTCACACCTTGTAAGTTAAAGCTCGACGTCACCGCTGGGCTACCAAAAGGGTTCAACACATACACCCCGCCGATGCCCTGCGGACCAAAGCCACTGTGACGTTTCAAAAATGCTGTCGAGAAAGCCCGCTGCCGAGCCGCCTGCCAACCCATACCCCACACTGTTCCCAACTCATGGATGTTAGATAAGCCAGAGATCCCACTCGGCGTGCCACCAGAACTGTTATAAGGAAAACGGATCAAGCCTTTCCCCGTATTTCCCGTAGCACCATACACCGCATTTCCTGGCTCATAACAAGCGACTAACACAGGAGGATTCGTCGTATCACAATAATCCCCAGGCTGCGTCACCGCGAAATTCGCCATCGCTGAACTCGATGGTAAAAACTGCACGGCCGTCGCATTTCCCGCCCCGAATAACGATGGCTGAAATGGCGCAGGTACATTCGTAAACTCCACCCGATACGGAGCCGCACCCGTCGGCGTGATCGAATAAGCACCCGTCGCGCTCGACACTGCCGTGCCAGCTACAGCACCCGTCGCATTATAGACCGTCACCGTCACTCCAGCCACACCTGGCTCTATCGGATTCGCCGTTTGCCGCGTGCCATTCCCATTAAATTCACGATAAACCGTCCCGGTGATCGCAGGAATCGGCGGCGGAACCACCACAATATTCGCAGCCCAACCTGGCCTACGAAATTGAGCCATCCGATGACTTAAATCCATAAACAGGTCGT
>JAAURL010000243.1 GCA_012032235.1 Akkermansiaceae bacterium
TCTTTGAATATATCGAAGGATACTATCACTCGCGACGCCTTCACTCTTCACTGAATTACATCACTCCTTTAGCTGCCGAATTGGCCGCTTAAACAACAAACTAAACAAAATCAATCGCTCCCAAAAACACTCCATTAAAAGGTGACAAGTCCAAACCTCCAATCCCAAAAAGTTTTAACCATGGGAGGCACCGAATCAGAATCTTCAAAAGAGACGGAAGCTGGAAAGACGCAAATGAGTGTTCTCAGAATGCGGAAAAAGGTTTCGTTTGAAAGCTACCTGGATTTTCTTTTTTCACGACAGCGAAATCAAAGCGACAAGTGTTTCAGGGTGTTTCTCAAAGAAAAAGTCACCAACTTGGTGACTTTTTTTGGTGACATTGGCTTTTTTAATTACCTAAAAAGCTCGTAAGCCATTTATAATGAATGGCTCCGGCGGTTGGGATCGAACCAACGACCTAGTGATTAACAGTCACCCGCTCTGCCACTGAGCTACGCCGGATTTGCTCCCTTTCGGTCGCGGGCGGAAGATGGAATTCATCATGCTCTTGTGGCAAGGGAAAAATACGCGGAATCTACAAAATTCTTTTTTTCGCCATCAGAAATCCCTCAGAAGCTTGGATGATTCAGATCGCCTCGATTTGCGGCGCATTGCCGCTTGAGTTTTAGGAACAGTGTGGACAGCCTAAAGCCGCTTTTATGAAATTTCCTGCTACGCTCGTCGCCATCTCGCTCATTGCCAATATAACCGCCGCAGAAGTTCCTAAAGTCTTTGCGGGGTTGCTGGCGCAAGATGCTCCTGTGAAAGGCCAGATCGGTGCTGTGATGCCACCAAAGGAAATTGAGAAATACATTGCTAAGGTGGAAGCTGCTTCACGCAAAGATCCCAAGTGGTTTCGCGAATTTTCCAGTCAGGCAAAGCCCGGAATCCCGCTGCCCTACGACGAAAGGCTAGGTCTGACGAAAGAAGAATATGACGATTACCTATTACTTTGGGAAAAGCGCCAATTTAAGCCGATGGAAGAAGTCATTCTGATGCTTCGTCAGAGCTCAAGTGATGCATGGGTGATCACTTCCACAGGAAAGCCAGCACGCTTTCCACGCTCCGCTACACTGAAAAAACCGATTCATTCCGTTCGCCGAATGGAGAAATGAAGCGAATCGAAGATATCAAGGCCGACTCAAACAATATTTTAGGCGAGTGGTCAGGCAAGGAGTGGAAATTCGAAGAGGAAACGGGTCTGGGTAAAATGAAGGAAAATTTCGCTATCGGCCGCCTAGGTGACCCAAACTTTGGGATTATCGTCTATCGGGCCCAAGAACTTTCATCGGAAGGCAGCCGCCTGTTAGACAAGAGTCTCGTCGTTCGTTTCCCGCTTTTGAAATCTGCAGCATCACAGCCATCTAAGCCAGTCAAGAAATGAGAATCATCGCCGGGAAAGCAGGGCGCATCGCGATCAAAGTTCCTGCGGCAGTGGCCCGTCCCACGACAGATTTTGTCCGCCAAGCGCTATTTTCCATCATCAACGAGCGTGTGGAAAATGCCCGTATTCTTGATCTCTTCGCAGGTTCTGGAGCTCTCGGTCTAGAAGCACTCAGCCGCGGTGCGAAGGCCTGCACCTTCGTGGATGAGCATCGGCAAGCGACCAGCGTGATCACGGAGAATCTAACAAAAGCACATCTCAGTGGTGGTCATGCGGTGAAATCCGAGGTTCTCACTTTTCTCAAGCGTGATTCCGCCAGTTACGATCTAATTTTCGCTGATCCTCCCTACTGGAAATATCATGGGGATAAAGATCACGTAGCAGATCTGCTGAAAAGTGAACTGCTCCCGCCCCGCCTGGCTCCTGCTGGGTGGTTCATCGTCGAAATTTCCTCCAATCAGCAATCCCCGGAAGATGAGAATTTTTCTCTCCTCACCCGCCGCGAATACGGGAGCAGTGCGATTTTGATCTATCAGAAATCGTAGGTTACGATTTTCTCCTTTGCGGCTCGTGAATTTATTCCGACGCTGTGGTGGATGATTTTGGGAGGATTTTTCGTGGCAGCGGGAATGGCGAATATCTCGCCACTCTTTGCGTTGCTGACTTTGGTGCTCGTGTTGGCGGTTTTGGTTTCTCTGGTGTTGGTAAAGTTTCAGCAAAGTCTCTTGGTCGGCTATTTGTTGAGCGGAGTGCTGATCGGGAATTTCGGTTTGTTATGGATGACCGGTCTTAGCAAGGGCGATCCGGTGATCGCGAATTTGGCAGAAATCGGTGTGGTGCTGCTGATGTTCACGCTGGGGATTGAGTTTTCATTCAGTGAATTGAAACATTTATGGCGGACGGCGCTAGTGGGCGGGGGATTGCAGGTCAGCATCACGGCGGGAATGGTCGGACTCCTGGCTGCGGCGTTGGGATTTCCTGCGGCGGATAGCATTGTGTTAGGCATCGCTGTGGCGCTAAGTTCTACGGCGGTGGCGATGATGTCGTTCCAAGATCTAGGTCAGCAAAATAATCCGGGAGCGCGAGCGAGCCTAGGGATCGCATTGTTCCAAGACATTTTAGTGATCGTCTTTTTCTTAGTGATGCCTGCGCTGTATGGTCAGGGAGAAGGGAGCGTTGGTGGACAAATCGGTCTGGCGCTGCTGAAAGGCGGACTGTTTTTGGCGGGAGCGTGGTTGTTAGGCCGTTACGGTTTGACGCCGCTGCTGCATGTGGTGGCGCGGACGCGGAGCCGGGAGCTTTTTACTCTAACAGTGATCGGGTTGTGTGCAGGAGTCGCGTTTGCGGGAGGAGCTTTGAATTTATCTCTCGCGCTTGGAGCCTTTGCCGCAGGGCTGGTCGTGAGCGAGTCCATCTACAGTCACCGGATACTATCAGATATTTTGCCGTTCAAAGATTTGTTCCTCGCGATCTTTTTCATCTCTGTAGGCTTGTTGATCGACCTATCGGCGATTGCTGCGGATTGGCATCGAGTCTTGATCGGGAGTGCGATGATTCTGGTATTAAAAAGTGCGATTGTCTTCGGCGTTTTAAAGTGGATCAAAGTTCCCGGGCGGCCAGCTCTACTCGCTGCGGGAAGTCTCGCCAGCACGGGAGAATTTTCACTGGTTCTCATCGGGAAAGCGGGTGGCTATCGACCTTTCGATGCCGGGGTCGAACAAATGTTGCTGGTATGCACGGCGGTGACGATGGCGATTGTTCCTTCGCTGATGCGTGGTGCTGGACCATTTGGGAAATGGTTAGAAAAGAAAGGTTTTCTCAAGACTCGCAAGATCGTCCCAGAAAAGATGGCATCCACCAAAGCGATCAAGGAGATCAGCGATCACGCGATTATTTGTGGCTACGGCCCGGTCGGTAAAGCATTGAACGAAGCGCTGAAACGCTGCGGTGTGGATACGTTGGTGATGGAGCAAAATTCCGACACGGTGCGTGCCCTAAAAAGTGAAGGTCAGCCCGTTTTATTTGCGGATGCGACTCACTCTGAAGCTCTCGATCTAGCGGGGATTCAGCGCGCAAGACTGGTTGCTTTTACCTTTCC
>JAAURL010000244.1 GCA_012032235.1 Akkermansiaceae bacterium
ATGAAGGAAATAATCAATCGTGAGCGGCGAACTGCGGGAGATGATCGCGTTTAGTCCGGTAGTCGCTATTTTGGGGCCTCGCCAATGTGGCAAGACGACTTTGGCGAGAATGATCCTTGCAGATCATTATTTTGATTTGGAAAACCCGCGTGATTTGGCCCGGCTGGAAAACCCTCAAACGGCCTTGGAGGGATTGAAAGGGTTAGTGGTGATCGATGAAATCCAGCTTCGGCCTGATTTATTTTCCTTGTTGCGCTACTTAGTGGATCAGTCCTTGGAAACTCAATATTTGATTCTGGGTAGCGCTTCCCGCGATCTCATTCGGCAAGGCAACGAAACCCTCGCTGGGCGAATTCTTTTCCTTCATTTACAGGGATTTACTATCGATGAAGTGGGCGTGGATTCTTGGAAATCTCTCTGGTGGCGCGGTGGATTTCCTCGTGCCTTTCTCGCTCCCAGCGATGAAATGGCTAATAAGTGGTTAGAGGATTATATTTCCACATTTCTGGAGCGGGATATCCCGCAATTCGGCATCCGAATCTCCCCCGCAACTCTCCGCAGATTCTGGATCATGCTCAGTCATTATCACGGAAATATCGTGAATTTCTCGGAACTAGGTCGCTCTTTGCAAATCGCAGACACTACGATTCGTCATTACGTGGATATCCTGGAAAGCACCTTCATGATTCGGGTTTTGCGGCCATGGTTCACAAACACTTCAAAGCGTCTGGTGAAACGGCCGAAGATTTACATGAACGATTCCGGACTTTTTCACAGGCTACAAGGCATCGAGCAGCGCGATTTGCTAGAAAGCCATCCCAAATTGGGAGCCTCTTGGGAAGGATACGCGCTGAATCAGTTGATCCAAATTTCAGGGCTCTCTGAGGATCGCTTTTTCTTTTGGGCAACTCAGGCGGGTGCTGAGGTAGATCTTTTCTGGCAAAGCAATGGGAAGAATTACGCAGCGGAATTTAAATATAACGACGCTCCACGACGGACAAAGTCCATCACCGCAGCGATGGCAGAACTGGAGCTGGAACACTTGTGGATTATCTACCCAGGAACAACAAGCTATCCTATTGACACTAAAATTTCAGTGACTTCGATCCGAGAAATCGCAGGTATTTTCCACAAATCGATAGTGAATGCGCCCAGTTAAATGGGAAAACCGCCGTGAATTCTCCTTACCGATGATTGACCTGAGGCTGCGGGACTCCTAGCCTCCCGGCGATTTCGCATATTTACTCATGAAAACTCCCATTACTGTTTCCATCACAGGTGCAGCTGGCCAGATCGGCTACGCGCTTCTTTTCCGTATCGCTTCTGGTTTTGTGTTTGGCCCAGACCAGCCGGTGAATCTCCGCTTGATCGAGATCGAGCCAGGCTTGCCAGCGCTGAAAGGCGTCATGATGGAGCTGGATGACTGCGCATTTCCACTGCTGCATGAGGTCGTCGGAACGGCGGATCTCGAAGAAGGATTCAAGGACGCAAACTGGTGTTTGTTAGTCGGATCCGTGCCACGTAAAGACGGGATGGAGCGTGCAGATTTGTTAGGCATCAACGGGAAAATTTTCACGGGTCAAGGTCAAGCGATTGCCCGCAATGCTGCAAAAGACGTCCGCGTGCTGGTGGTCGGAAATCCTTGTAACACGAATGCCCTCATCGCCATGAGCAATGCAGCAGGAATTCCTAAGGAGCGCTTTTTCGCGATGACCCGCTTAGATGAAAACCGCGCAAAAAGCCAGCTTGCTCAGAAAGCAGGAGTGCATCAATCAAAGGTTACCAACCTCTGCATTTGGGGAAATCACTCAGCCACGCAGTATCCAGATTTCACCAATGCTAAAATCGACGGGAAGTCCGTCACAGAAGTCATCACCGACAGCGAATGGCTGAAGGGAGAATTCATCGCGACTGTGCAACAGCGCGGCGCCGCCGTGATCAAAGCACGCGGCCTTTCCTCCGCCGCATCCGCAGCAAATGCCGCGATGGACACGGTCCGCAGTCTCCTCACACCGACTCCAGCGGGAGATTGGCATTCCGTGGCAGTTTGCTCTGACGGTTCCTATGGAATCGAAAAAGGCATCATGGCTTCCATGCCGATCCGCACTCTGACAAATGGAACTTGGGAAGTCGTCCACGGCCTCCCAATCGATGCTTTTAGCCAAGGAAAGATCGACGCGACAATCAAGGAGCTAACCGACGAACGCGATGCGGTGAAAAATCTGATTCCGTAACTTAAAGCGTATCACTCTACCTGATAGGCGATTCGCAAAAACCGTGTAGCAACATCTCTTGGTACTTCGTAGCCATTTGGCACAGTGACTACGCCTGTGGCTGTCCAAGTCTTGAGGTCCGTAGAAGTTTCTGCTGATAAGGTCACGCCCGGAGGTGGGGCCGTCGGGTAGTGGAGTTTAAGTGTTGTGGAAGTCAGTGTTGTTTGCAATTGAGGACGGGAGGATGGGTTATTCGGCAGTGAGCCTAGGGCGAACTCTGCCGCATTCGTCCAACCATCATTGTCCAAATCCGCAGTAGGCGATGCGAGTGGATCTCCGGAACTGACATAGCTGACGATCCACGCGGCGAAAGGTGAGACAGGAGTATCTGCATCAATAATGTTAAGCGATGCTGTAGCCCCACTAACAGCAGGCGTGTAATTGGTAGCTGTCGTGGAAACCGCTAGAGTCAAGGTTTCCGAACCCTCAGCGAGTCCATCGACTACAGCAGAAATCGGTAGCGAAGCGCTCGTCGTGCCACTGGAGAGCGTAATCGATGAAGCCGAAAAACCGTTAATATCGGCCAAAGTGGCATTACCTGAGACAGGCAATGAAATCAACAAGGATTGAGCCAGTGGCAAAGGCGTAGAAACTGTGAGGTTCACCTGATTTTCAGGAGTCAACTCAGAAAGCGTATTCCCAGAAGCTGTTAGCGAGATAAATGGACGGAAAGGGTCACTTACTGCATTGAAGGTGTAGTTTACATCATCGACATACCATCCAGTCCGTGCAGTGCTCTGATCGTGAGAAATTCGCCAGCGGAAAACGATACTTTCACCGACCCATGCAGAAGGAATGAGTATCCGAGTGGTAATAAAGGAATTGGATGTGGTTCCAGTCCACGCTGGGCGACCTGTGATGGCAGAAGCACTGGCACTGATCGTCCCTGTGTAGCCTCCCGCCGTAATCGCTGTAGGCACAACGGCTCCGAGAAGACGCTCGCCGAAGTAAGCGGTACCAGCGTCGCCGATGCGGTGCAGGTAAAAGGCTATGAGATGCATGTGGGGGTGAGCGCAGGTCCGGACACCGCGCGGCCGCTGGTGCGCTTCGGCGACGGCGCAGCGGCCTTTCGATATCGCTCATGATTCCTCCGTATCATCTGCAAACATCCGAGCATTTCCCCGGATGCGCGCTGAACGGAGGTAAGTTGGCGCGATTTGGTCGCGCTGTCTCAATCCGGAATTCCGGAAACGAAACCGGATGTCCGGAAGCTGATCCGCCAATGACTTAACGGTTGCCGTTC
>JAAURL010000245.1 GCA_012032235.1 Akkermansiaceae bacterium
TGGGATCTTGTGGTCTCTTAGGGATTTGAGAGTCAGGATTTGATTCGGTGGATTTTAAGGAGCGGGATCAGTGTTTCGCGGTAAGCTTACCAGAAACTTCGTTTCTTTGAAGAACGCTGCGAGACGCAGCTCACACAGCCTGCGGCGAGACGCCTCAGCTACTTTTGTAACACTCTCGACAGCGTGGGTGAGTATTATCTACCAAACCGTTCCTGGGAAAAAATATAAACCTATGACTTCCACGGCCTTGACCACATGGCCGCAGTCGGTGATTTCATCGTGGCAAATGCCGCAACACCACCAGCAAACACTCCTCCCTAGGCATGCTCTCGCCGCACCCATTTGAAAAACCTTCGCAACAAAAAAAACACCACTAAACTAACTAAACCCACCCAAAAACTGCCCATATTTTCAAGGAAAGATCATTTCTTGTTGTTGGCCGCATTCATTCTCTTTGGCGATCTGCTGGTAGTGCACTGAAAACACGGAGGCTGAGCCCGCCGCTACTTTTTCACTAACAAGCTGGTGCCTGACATTTCCTTTGGCTTCACGACACCTAACATTTCTAACAACGTCGGTGCGACGTCTGCTAAAATACCATCTTTTACAGCGTAATTCTCCGCATCCGCAGCAACATAGAATGCATGCACCAGATTAGTCGTATGCGCGGTATTTGGTGAACCATCGGGATTTCGCATGTATTCACAGTTTCCGTGATCCGCTGTAATCAAAAGTTTCCCGCCGAGACGTAGTGTTTCCTCGACGACAGCTTTCACTCCCGCATCGATTGTTTCCACTGCTTTGACGGCCGCTTCCACCACACCCGTGTGACCTACCATGTCAGGATTCGCGAAATTCAGAATCACCATGTCGTAGTCTTTTAGCTTCTCAACGACAGTGTCCGTCACTTGCTGCGCGCTCATCTCAGGCTTGAAATCATACGTCGGAACGTCCTTCGGTGATGGAATCACCACGCGATCTTCTCCCTGGTAGGCGACTTCTTCACCGCCGTTAAAAAAGTAGCTCACGTGGGGATACTTCTCCGTTTCCGCGATGCGTAGTTGACTCAAACCTGCTTTTGCAACCGTTTCACCGAGCACCATTTCTAACTTTTCCGAAGCGAAAATCTCGGAACAGTGATACTTTTCATCATATTGGGTGAGGGTGATGTAATGGATTTTTGGCATGACTTCCCGGTCAAATCCATCGAAAGCCGGATAGAGAAATGCTTCGGAGAGTTCACGTGCACGGTCAGCACGGAAATTAAAAACAGCACGACATCGCCGTCACGAATACGTTGTTGATTGGCACCCATGAAAACCATCGGTGGCATGAACTCATCGGTTTTATCGATCCGATAATAATCCGCGATTGCTTCGCTGGCTAACACTTCGCGCTTTTCACCTTTTCCTAAAACAATCGCATCCCAGGCCAATTTCACGCGGTCCCAGCGCTGATCGCGGTCCATCGCAAAATAACGGCCAATCACCGTCGCGATACGGGCACCGCATTTTGCCGCTTCGTCTTCGACCTTTGCGACGAACGCTTCACCACCTGTCGGCGAAGTATCGCGACCATCGGTGATCGCATGAATTTGAATATCATCCACACCGGCCGCCCTCGCCATTTTCACCATCGCGATGAGTTGGTCTTGGTGACTGTGCACGCCGCCATCGGAAACGAGTCCTATCAAATGGAGACGGCTCGATTTCGCCTTTTTCATCGCCTCCACGAAAACCGGATTTTTCGCCAAAGTCCCCTCTTCGATTGCTTTATTAATCCGAGTCAAATCCTGATAGACAATTCGCCCGGCGCCTAGGTTCAAGTGTCCTACTTCGGAATTTCCCATTTGCCCTGGCGGCAGGCCCACGTCCAAACCAGACGCGCTGAGAAATCCTTTCGGATACGTTGCAAACATTGTTTCGTGAAATGGTATTTTCCCTAACAAGGTCGCATTTCCGTCCTTGATTGCGGTTTCTTTCCCACCGGGATTTACACCCCAGCCGTCGCGAATGATGAGCACTACAGGTTTCTTAGCCATTTCGAGAAAGCGTTTAAACCTCCCCTACCCGCTCGACAAGCCTTCAGAGATGGTTTCGAGAAATTATGCCAAGTTCCCGCTGAGCGTCACCTTGGCTGTCGCTAAAACGCCTTCGGCTCTTTTCACTTCTCCTTCGATTTGGACTAATCCGCCGAGACGCCCTTCCACCTTGGCGCGGATTTCTAAGATTTCTCCCGGAACTGCCGCTCCGAGGATTTTCGCTGCACGGATTCCTGTTAGACGAACATCGGACATCGCTGCGTGCACTGGATCGGTCTGCAGAACCACTCCACCTAACTGAGCAATGGCCTCGATGAGAATCACTCCCGGCATCATCGGATTTCCCGGGAAATGCCCGTCAAGAAAGGCTTCGTCGCCGCGGATTTTGTAAACGGCAGTCGCCTCGTTTCCTGGATCAAGTGATGTCAACTCATCCAAAAAACGAAACGCAGGTCCATGTGGCAGCGACTTCAACGCCGCCTGAAGTTCAGCTCTCATGATTTAAAATTTCCTAATAACCGTATCTGCGCAGAGGCGATCCTTCGTGGCCGGGTGATCCGCAGTATAGTGCAAACCACGCGACTCTTTTCTCCGTGTGGCGCACTCCACGATCAGCCCAGCGACGGCCACTAGATTTCTCAGCTCCAAAATATCCGCATTCACCCGGTGGCCCCAATAAAACTCGCGGACTTCCTTCTTCAAATTTCTCAGCCGGGCCGCCGCACGACGCAGCCGATTATCCGTGCGAACGATGGAAACGTAGTCCCACATCAGGCGGCGGATCTCATCCCAATTATGATAAATCACGACTAACTCATCAGGTTCCGCAGTGTCACCATGCTCCCATTCCGGGATCGGTGGAGCCTCGAAGACATCCTTCCCCGGCGGGTAAAGACGCATGATTTCCTCAAAAGCGCGACGAGCAACGACGTTTCCTTCTAACAGAGAATTCGATGCTAAGCGATTCGCTCCATGTAATCCCGTGCAGCCGACTTCACCAATGGCATAAAGCCCGCGAATCGTGGTTTTCCCATCTACATCTGTTAGGATACCGCCACACTGATAGTGCGCTGCGGGAACCACGGGAATCGGCTGTGTTTCGCAATCAAGCCCAAACTTTAAAAGCGTCTGATAGATATAGGGAAAGCGCTCCTTCATAAAACCTTTTGGTTTATGAGTGACATCGAGATAAACGCACGGTGCCCCCGTTTTTTTGATCTCTTGGTCGATCGCACGGGCCACAATATCACGCGGCGCTAACGACCCACGTGAATCTATTTTTTTTTGTGAAATCTTCTCCCTTGTGATTGATCAAAATCCCACCCTCTCCACGCACCGCTTCGCTAACCAGAAACGACCGCGCCTCCGGTCCTGTCGCACCTGGATTGTAAAAAGCACGTCGGGGTGGAATTGGATAAAACTCCATGTTGGCAATGGATGCGCCAGCTCGCCAGCCCAGTGCGACACCGTC
>JAAURL010000246.1 GCA_012032235.1 Akkermansiaceae bacterium
CGGATGTTTTCGAAAAACCAGCGCAAAATTGGATAGATGTTTGAGAAAAAGTAGGCGCAAAAAGGCGCGATTCAGCTGGGGAGAAATGGCCGGGTTGGATGAAATCACATGAGATGTCGAAATTGTTGAGCTGCATCAAGTCATCCCGCATTCCGGAAAATACAATGTCGTCCCAATAGAAAAAGTAGTCAGGGCGGGCATCGTAAGAAAATAACCTTGTTCGAAGAATAGGTGAGGGAATATCCACCCCCAATGTTAAACTGGAATCTCCAAACAGGGTTGCCGCCATGGATTCGAATCTCTCTGCTGCAAAGTCAGTTCGTGCCTTTAGGACGAAGCAGTCGGATGGCAGCGATTGCAAACCGAAATGAAGGGCTTTTCGCTGATGGTAGACGTATCCGTGAAACAATGGGTGCAATTTCGGATCCAAGGATGGAGGATCCACAACTAGAATGGAAACCCCTGCATTCACCAATGCTTCCTCGTACACCGGGGGATTGTTCGAGCTCGCCCTTCCATGTCACAAGGCGGATGCCATCCACCTCTCCGGCTTCCCGCAGTTCCAGTGCTTGCTTGAAGATTTGTTGGAATTCCCGGCCGGACCTCACGTTTCCGGTGATGATTACCCAAACGGAGGTGGAGTGGGTTTTCAGAAAGTTGGGACGAGGCATATCAACAGGAAATCAGTCGTTCAAAGGGCGAGGTCGCCAAACATTTCTTTGGCGGCTTCTGGGAAATCAGTGCAAAGCATCACCGATGTGCTGAATGCGCAGTCCCACCCTGAAAGCTTCTCCCACAAAGGTAGATGGGGCCGTTTGTGCAACTCTGGCGAAACAATACAAACCCGCTTGCCGCTGTCTAAGTGGCGTTGAATCAACTCTTTCTCCCACCACTCTCCGTGAAATCCGTCTATCCAGACTCCCTCCGCTTGAGAATAAAAGGCAGGGTCCGGTTCGTATTCACTCTGCCGAGTGAAGCATTTTAAACCATGTCTCAGGCAAACCAACGCGTCCGGAACTGACATGTCGAAGAGGAAGTAATCTTTGATCGCATACTCTTCGATGAGAGCGGACAGTGGAGCTTGAAGTCCGTCAGCCTTGATGTTCAGTGCGAGGAGGACAGATGGATTGATTCGCTGATGAATTTCAAACAGCTCGCGGGCAGTGAGGCACCCTTCCTCTGGCATGTCATGGCTAATCACCAGCGATCTTTTGAGATCCCGGATATCAGTCTCTGTGCCAAATCCTAATGCGAAACTTCTCTCAAATGCAGAGTTCAGGTTTTTTTCTTCGGGGGATTTCCAGTAACCTCGGTGTGATAGAATTTTCATGGAAAACTTGGCGTTGGATTTCAGATCCGATCCAGATAGTAGCGTGTCTTCTTGAAAAGTTCCAGGTCGTCAGGTATTCCCATGCCATACATGCCATCGCCCTCTTTCCCGGTGGCTTTCACCACGATTTTTTTGGATTCCCCGATTAATTGGTTGTAGGTAGGGGCAACGTAAAACTCCCCGTTTACCCTGAGGTCGGCGGAGATCATTTTTTCGGCCGCCGTAACGAAGTCGGAGCCGCGTCTAAAGTTGTAGATTCCGACCGTGGCGTCGTTGCTGACCACCTCTTTCTCAACGACCTCCGCCACCCAACCGTTTTCCTGGATCCGGCAGTATGACCATTTCGGATGATCCGCCCAGAAGGTCATGATCAGTCCGTCCGCGTCAGCATCGTCAGCCGTGGCAAGATACTCATCTACAGAAAGGTCGACGATCTGGTCACTATTTGCGATCATTAGCGGAGACTCAGAGTTGATGAGCTCCCGCGCTAGAAGGACAGTGCATGCAGCCCCTTCCGTCACCCGGTCCACCGGAATGATGTCGCAACCATGGCACAGCTCCCTGAGCTTCTCACCGACTTGCGGATATCGTTCCAAATGCTCTGCCAGACAGAGGAAAATGAAATGGTGCTCGCGGGAGGGTTTGATGTTTTCGATGACCCATTCGATCATGGGGCGTCCGCCTACGGGGATCATGGGCTTGGGATCCAGAAAACCTGGCGTCGGCGAAACGGGAGCCCCTTCCCGCCATTGGGATCACGATGTTGAGCGTGTTGTTTGATTTCATGAAATATATTTGTCGTTTTTTTGCCCCTGGGTGTTTCACGACCACAGTGGTAACATCCGTAATGGCACGGAAGTCCGTGGTGCTTCCCGGAGGGATTTTGACGATGTCCCCGTCTTTGAAAACCCTGCCAAACATTTCTGCCTCACCACCTAGGATCACGGTGATTTCCGTGGCGATTCGATGATGGTGCGCAGCCTCGTAATCTCCGGCGGAGTAGCGCTGAATAGCGACCTCTACGTCGCCAGTGGCGAGCATAGTAGGCGAGAAATCCCCGACGATCCATCCGCGGACCATTTGGTTGAGATGGGCGGTCTCGAATTTGGCTTCAGACATGGGAGTGCGGGGAATTCAACTAGGGTTGCTGCCGTGGCTTTCGTCATAGTTCCTGACATCATCGGCTGTTTTTAGCGTGTGGTATTGAGTGCGTTCGATCTGCCAGGTGCCGATCTTCTTTTGATCTAGGATCATTTCGTTGAAGACCGGGCAGATGTAGAAGGAGCCTTCGACGTGGGCGTCTTTGAGCAGTAGCCGGAACGCAGCATCGAGGAAGTTCTTTCCACTGCGGAAATAGTAAAAGCCTGTGGTTGCGTGATGGCTGATCGGCCGTTTTTCCGCTGCTTCGATCACATGGCCCTCTTCATCCAGCTTCACGAACGACCATCTCGGATGAATGTCGTTGAAGGTGATAGTCCCTCCGTCCAAGTCAAGTGAACGGAAATGCTCCACTGCTGCGCGAAGATCGCAGTCCATCACGATGTCGCCGTTGCTGATGACTAAAGGCTTTTCAGGGTCGATATGGTCAATGCCCAAAAGAGCCGTACAAAGTGCACCTGCGGTCTTCCCTTCCACCCGCTGGATGGAAATCGCAGTATCCACCAGTTGTAGCACCCGGCCCGTATGAAAGCGCCGGTCCTCGTCCCGGTTTACTAGGGCGCAAAATTCTGCCCCGAGCGATTTGAGCGACAGCAAGTTTTCCACCACATGTTGCAGCACTGGCTTGCCCTTCGCCTGCACGAGGTTTCTAGGAAATCCGTAGCCCGCCTGCTCGAAAGAAGGATGCGTACCCGCCATTAAGATCAGTACTTTCATGGGTTTTGGAGGGTTGCTAGCTCGCGGGAAATGTTCTCATCGGTCACGTCTAGGACGTCCCGGACGACCATGACGTGGCAGCCTGCATCCCGCGCGGCCTTGATTCCGTTCTCATTGTCTTCCACCACCAGACATTCCGCAGGCTTTAATCCGAGAAGCTCGGTAGCTTTTAGATACATCTCGGGATCGGGCTTTCCTTTTGACACGTCTTCGTTGCTCACCATGGCATCTAGGAAACGATTAAGACCACTTTTCTCCATCATCACCTCCACGCTGTTGCG
>JAAURL010000049.1 GCA_012032235.1 Akkermansiaceae bacterium
GCGTTGTTCCGTATTTGATTCCATCTACGACACCTACCGCGGTGTGGTTTCCTACGTCCGAGTCTTTTCCGGCACCGTGAAAAAAGGCCAACGGGTGAAGCTGATGCACACGAACAAGTCCTACGAGGTCAAGGAAGTCGGCGTTTTCACTCCGAAAATGAGTGCGCGCCCTCAACTCGTTGCTGGCGATGTCGGCTACGTGATCGCTAACATGAAATCCGCCGATGAGGCAAAAATCGGCGACACTATCACCGATAACACCCATTCCTGCCCTGAGCCGCTTCCTGGCTACAAGGAAATCCAACCCATGGTTTTCTCCGGCATCTATCCGGTAGATTCCTCAGATTACGAGGCGCTCAAGACCGCCATGGGCAAGCTCCAGATCAACGACGCCGCTTTCACTTTTTCTTCGGAAAGCTCCACCGCTCTTGGCTTCGGTTTCCGTTGCGGATTCCTCGGTCTTCTCCACATGGAAATCATCCAAGAACGCCTCCGCCGGGAGTTCAATATGGATGTCATCTCCACCTATCCATCCGTGATCTACCAAGTCAGTATGACGGATGGCAGCGAAGTCATCGTGGATAATCCCACCCTTTTCCCTGAGCCACAAGGCATCCAAGAAATCCGTGAGCCCATCGTGAACGTCTACATCATGGTCCCCGGCGAGTACATCGGCGACATGATGCAGCTGGTCCTCGAAAAACGCGGCGATGTTACGAATACTGAGACCATCGACGACATGCGCGTCATGCTCTCCTGTGTCCTCCCGCTATCAGAAATCCTCGTCGATTTCAACGATAAGCTCAAGTCCATGACCCGTGGCTACGGCTCCATGGACTATGAACACGCTGGCTACCGCGCCGCAAAAATGGTGAAAATGGACATGCTTATCGCCGGCGATCCGGTAGAGGCTTTCTCCACCATCGTCCACCGTGACAAGGCGGAATCCTATGGGCGTGTGCTGGCCGGGAAATTGAAAGACGTCATCCCATCTCACCTCTTCGTCGTCGCCATCCAGGCCGCCGTCGGCGGAAAAATCGTCGCCCGCGAATCTATTTCCGCCATGCGCAAAAACGTCACCGCCAAATGCTACGGCGGTGACATCACCCGGAAGCGGAAACTACTCGAAAAGCAGAAAGAAGGGAAAAAGAAGATGAAGATGTTCGGTAAAGTGAACATCCCGCAAGACGCCTTCATCAAGGTGCTGAAGAGCGGAGATTGAGCCATAGCCTTGGCATTTTTGTTCGCCAAAAAGGAGTTCACTCGTGACTCTCTCTGGACATGAACTTGGCCCGGCTATTGATCTGCTTTTTGTTTTCTATCAGCATATTTCCAGCCAGTGCGCACCAGGTCGCATCGGTAGAGTTAGAATTTCTAAAATTAGAAAACGCATGGCGGCTAGATGGAGAAATGGACATCGCCTACATGCTCCCGGAGACACGGAATGTGCTGGGTGGATTGCCATTGAAGCGTTCTGAAGTGATGCAATCCCCGCCGGAAGAATTTTCCCGCATCCGGAAGGAAACGGAAAACACCCTGCGTAAATTGCTGCGTTTTACCTTCGCGGGTCAGGAGATCCCGTGGCGTGTGGAGTTCCCGGATTTTCAAAAAGACCCTTTCGAGTTACCGCCGGAGGACGGAGACATCGCGCTGGTCTCCACTCAAATCCTCATCGATCCCATTGTGGCAGCGGGAGAATTGCGCATCCACTGGGCGGGTGAGCAGGAAACGGAACTCATCATTCTCATCGAGGAAAATACCGACAGTCCACAAGTCATCAGCACGCTGCCCGGCGGGAATCTAATGATTCTAAATCAGGTCGCCGCTCCCCAAACAAGTGCTCCCGGACAGCCTCTCGATCAAGCGCCACCGATCATCACGGCTCCTAACGAAAAACCATTCCTCGGCGGCTGGTTGCAGTCAGGCTTTTCTCACGTTTTGCCAAAAGGCCTCGATCATCTGCTATTCATCCTTGGTTTGTTTTTGCTTTTGCCGAAATGGAAACCGCTGTTAGGACAGTCACTGCTCTTCACCTTGGCTCACTCGATCACACTCGCATTATCCATCTTCGGAATTGTTGATCTCCCTAGTCAACTCGTGGAGGTTCTCATTGCGGTTAGCATTGCGTGGATCGGGATCGAAAATCTATTCGTCAAAAAGCTGGGGAAACAACGACTCATTCTGGTTTTTGGTTTTGGTCTTTTGCACGGCCTCGGCTTTGCGGGTGTGTTAGCAGAAAAGTTAAGCGGGATTCCTCGCGAGAAACTCGTTGGTCCGTTGTTAGGCTTCAACATCGGAGTGGAGCTGGCGCAAATCACCGTCTTGCTCTGCGCTTTCCTCATCCTGTGGCCGTTGAAAAAATGGACAAAGCAGATCCAGCAAATCGGCTCCAGTTGCATCGCTCTCGCTGGGTTCGCTTGGGTTATCGAGCGGCTGATGTGAAGCCGACCATTTCCTCCAGCGTTTTCCCAGCGGTTAGGATTTCATAGTCATCATACATCACCTTCTCTGCGGGAGGCCAAAAGATGCTCGCCGCGATTTGCCCGGCCACCCAATCCGCACAGGCCTGCGCCGCATCCAGATCTGCCATTTCAAAGTTTGCCCACTCGTGGATTCCTACCTCTGCCGCAGTGGCTCCCAGGCTGAAATAACATGGCGTAGGCATCGCTTCTCCACGCTTCACCAAGGCAGATGCATAAAGCGGGAGCTGTAAATTCTGCCACAGAAACTCCGCCGATTTTCCCTTCTCTTCTCCTTCATAGACTGCCGGAGATTCTCGATTCAAATGCAGCGGAAGCAGAGCCGATGCGGATAATTTTTGCGATGCGCTTTTTCCACTCCGTCGGCTTTTCCCGTTTTGTAGTCCAGCACGCGTAAGTGTCCCGTTTCCTGATTCTGGTCAATCCGATCAATCTTCGCAACGATGAGCGCATCACCCACAGGCAGTTCCACTTTGCGTTCCACATCCACCACTTGCCAGCTGCCTAACCGATTTTTTGCCTGCACTTCTGATAACCAAATCAATCGCTGCCGCAGCGCTTCTGTCTGAATGCGAATGGCCAAAGGCACGCGCTTACCAAACCATTCCGCGACCACACGATCCAGCTCCGCAGAGAGCCAGTCATGAAGTGATTCCGGATTCGTAGATTCTCTAATCTCCGTGTCTCGCCCCCAGCGTTCTAACACTTCATGTGCTACCGTGCCGAAATCGCGCGCATTCCACTCCCTGCGGCCTGCTCCCGAAGTCTGCATTTTCAAAACATGCTTTAAATAATAGCGAAATGGACAGGCCAGATAATCTTTCAGGGAAGTCACACTCAGCCGTTGCGGTGGCGCGGCTTGTCGAGGTTTCCAGATGAAATCTTTTTCCCAACGCAGACCTGCATCCGGCGGCTCGATTTCCCGGAAAAGTGTCGTCACCCGTGCGGGTAACTCACTGCGTTCAGCCGCTAACAAAAGCCGGGAAGGAAGCAGCGACTCCCCGCCAGCACCTGTTTTTCCACAGATCACATCCACTCGGCCATCACGGCAACGCGCCGCTAACATCGATCGATAAAGAAATGCATCTCGCGCTGCACGATCTTCATCTTTGATTAAGCCTAACAACTCCCGGCTCGCTTCACTCAGCCACGGTTCACCACCACTGCGGGCTGGGACTTTTCCGTCATTCATCCCGCATAAAACGAGGTGCTTTCCTGGTTCGTGAAATAGTTCTAACCAACCTTGCACATCGATGACACGACCAGAAGGTGGCAGCGGCGTAGGCGTGGGAATTTCAGAAAGCATCACCTCGATCCAGAATCCAGGGCTGCGTTTGACCTGATTCATCATGGGACTGGCTTCTGTTAGCCATGCAATCATGAGGTCAGCTTCCTCCTTCGTCGCTGATCCTGCGCGGCCTAAAATTTCTAACAATCGCTGCAGCGTTGAGCTGAAATTTTCATTTAACAAACTGCGCCGCCAATTTTCTAACGAACCGGCTGCTTTTAAAAGTGCTTCTGCGGATTCTTTTTCTGATTCGTTTCGGCACGCTCCCTCCGCGATTCGGCGTTGTAAATCTTCCGTTCTTACGAGCATCCAGCGATCACGCAGTTCCGCGAGACATTTGGCTTTTTGGGGTCGCTTTCCCGCGACGAGAACTCCCGTTTCCTCAAATGTTAGTAAATCTGCCAGAGTCGCCAACGTCGGATCCGTTAGCCACTTGGCCCAAACTTTAAACCACTTCACCAGCCTACCGGCTGTCATCGCCACCGCTGGATGAAACGCTGGCCAACCTGCATGAGAAAATACCCGTGCTAACTCATTGCCAACATCCGCATCTGCCGCTCCCAGCGCGACATCATCGGATGGAGTTTTGATTTTCCCAATGATCTTCAAGGCTTCCGCAGCTTGCTGTTGCGGATCTGCCAATACTTGGATCGATCCGTTAGGCCATGGCAAGGGCTGCTCTGACCATATTTTTGCGGTATTCCTAAAGGTGAAAATTTTTCTGCTTCGCTCTCCGGTGCGCCTATCAAAACGGTCACTGACTTTTCCCAAGCCTGCAAAGCTCTCGCGATTAACGGTGGCATTTCAGGGACACCTGCCAGCACGATTTGTGAAATCTCCGGAGAAATATGGATCCCGCTTGATAGGATTTTACTGCGGCTTTTAAGATGCCAGTTTTTCAATTGTTGCTCCACCAGATTTTCTAGTCTGCTAAGAGCCTCCCAGCGCTCTGCTTCCACAGTTTGGTGTAACTTGCGCGCCGCTATTTCTAGCAAAATTCCATTTTCCTGCAGCGTATGCCGCAGCCGTGCCATTTCCAAAGCAAGCCCATGTGCCCAGTCCGTCCCTTCACCGGGAGGCGTGGGGAATAGCGCTTCGTATTCGGTCCAGTCTTCGATAGTTTCTAACACTTCTATCCAAGCCAGCCGCTCGATCCAATCGGGAGCGGACTCTTCATCGCGGGATTTCAGAAATGATCCCGGTGTGACGACTTTGGGAGAGAGTAATGCACCCGCTTTTTCCGCCAAAGCCTCTCGTAGTCGTCGCCCACTTTGCGCGGTCGGCACCACGACTAATAGTTCCGGCAGTTCATCGCGCCGTTCCAAAAGCCAAGTCACTGCCTGGATCAAAAAGGGCTCTTCCCAGCCGAGAAATATGCGTTTCACCATCGCTCTGAGCATTGAAAGAAGATGTAAGACCGCAAGAAGGAAGATTCCAAACAGCGCGAATTTCCCTAGTTCTAGATCTGCTCTATGGGTTGCGGCACAAAGAAATGAGTGCTAAACAACATGTAATGAATCGTTTGTTCGCTCACGTCGTTTTGTCTTTATTCACTGTCACTTCTTTTCTCTCGCGGAAGAAAAGGCAATCAAACCGAAAATTGCCGTCTACGATTTGGAAGGACTAGTCACGGAAGCAGGAAAAATCGAGTCATCGTTCGGAGAGCTATCCTTCGAGGCGAAACGGCCGCTTACAATGCTAGATTTGGCACGGAGCTTTGAAAAAGCCGCGAAGGATGATGCGGTGAAAGCGGTGGTAATCGATGCTGACGACGCTGGGCTAGACCTTTCCCAGATCCAGGAAATCCGCCGCCATTTGTTAGAAATTAAAAAAGCTGGCAAAGATGTCTGGATGTATACGGAGCATCTCAGCAATGGCAAAGCCCTGTTAGGCAGCGCGGCCAATCACTTCACGCTCATGCCGGAGACGGATTGCTCATTTAGCGGCATCTATGCAGAATCGCTTTATTTTAAGGGGATGCTAGACAAAATCGGCGTGCGGGCGGATGTCATTCACATCGGGGATTTCAAAAGCTTTGGCGAGGAGTTTTACCGAACTGGCCCCAGCGAATACGCCGCAAAACAGAAAGATCAACTCATTGATTCGATTTACGGGCAGCTTGTTGAACTCATTGCCACTGGGCGAAAAGTGAGTGAGGCTAAAGTAAAAGCCGCCATCGACGACGGTGGCCTAACAGCCCAAAAGTTTGTAGATGCCGGGCTAGCAGATCATTTGCTCTACCGCACGGATTTCGTGAAAAAGCTGGATGAAACTTATGGCAAGGATGCCGACTTCGACCGCAGCTACGAACTACCAGATTTAGATGGGCCAGAGATCACAGGGATTATGGATATTTTTAAAGTGATGTTCAATGAGGCGAATAAAGGCAAAGCGCGCCAAGATTTTGTGGCCGTGGTCGCGCTGGATGGAGACATCACGGATGAGTCGATTTCCCCAGTGCGGACGCAAATTTTAAAGCTCGCGAAAAATGATCGGGCCAAGGCTTTAGTGCTGCGGGTGAATTCCCCCGGCGGGTCCGCAATGGCCAGCGAAGTGCTGTGGGAAGCCACTGACGAATGGAACGCAACCGGAAAACCTTTCGTCGTCTCAATGGGCGGTGTCGCAGCCAGCGGCGGCTACTATGTTTCTAGTAGTGCGAAGCGGATTTTCGCTGAAGCGGGAACTATCACCGGCTCGATCGGTGTGGTCGGTATGAAATTAGTCGTAGGGGAGGCGTTTGAAAAAATGGGCATTACAACCCACGCAACTCAACGTGGCGAAAATGCTGGCGTGATGAGCATGACGCGCGGTTTCTCCGAGGACGAAGCAAAAATTGTTAGGGATTCGATGACGGAAGTTTATAAAACGTTCAAAAAACGCGTCTCTGATGGGCGTGGAAAAGCCTTGAAAGGTGATCTGGAATCACTGGCTGGTGGCAGAATTTACAGTGGAAAAGACGCGCTGGAGAACGGCCTCGTCGATGAAATCGGCGGCTTGAATGAAGCGATTGCTTGGGTGACGAAGGATGCGAAGCTCGAAAACCCAGATGTCAAACTGGTGCCAGAACCGAAAAGTGGAATCGAAGGCCTTTTCGCACCAAAAGAAAGGAAGAACGATGATGAAGTCATTCGCGCGACGACGACACCAAGTCATGCCGTGAATTTACAAGCGATGTTACAGGCAACAGGCTTGTTAGGAGCGCTGCCGCCATCCGTAAAATCGCAAGTCGCCCGTTTCGCCGGTAGATTAGAGGCGTTTCAGCACACGCAAGTTCTACTGTTAGGCCCAGACATTGATTTGAAGTGAAGTTCTTCAGAATCAAAAAAGAATTTCAATTTTACACCTTCATCAAATCCGCTTCTTTGGCGACGGCGTGTTCGTCGATTTTTTTGGTGAACTTGTTCGTCAGTTCCTGCACTTCTTTTTCGAAGTCTTTTTGCCCGTCTTCAGTGATGAAGTTTTCGGCTTTCATTTTTTTAGCGGAATCCATGCCTTCCTTGCGGGCAGCACGGAGACGGACTTTGGCTTCCTCGGCCAGCTGTTTGATCATTTTGACCATGTCTTTCCGGCGCTCTTCAGAAAGCTCGGGAATCGGCACACGGATGGAGCGATCTGCGGCAGCGGGATTGAGGCCTAGCTTGCATTCGCGGATGGCCTTTTCGATGTCGCGGGTCGTCGCAGGATCGAAGGGTTGGACGACGAGCATCCTTGGCTCAGGCGAGTTGATGACGGCTAGGCTTTTGAGTTTTGAAACTGCGCCGTAGGCGTGGACATGCACGTCGAGATTTTCGATGAGTGCAGGGCTGGCCTTTCCGGTGCGGACTCCGGCGAACTCGTGGATGAGGTAGTCCACGCACTTGGTCATGGCTTCTTCGACTTCAAAAATGGCTTCTTCTGGGTCCATGGTAGCTGGGGATGATGAGTTTTTAGGAGATGGAAAAAGCTTATTCGCCGTGAACGAGTGTGCCGATCGGCAATCCACGAAGCGCGTGAGAAAGATTTCCGTGAGGCGCGAGGTCAAAGACGATGATCGGCACGTGATTGTCCATGCAGAGGCTAAAGGCACTGGCATCCATGACGTTCAGCCGCTGGGAAAGGCATTCTTGGAAGGTGACTGTTTCGTAACGCTGCGCATTTGGATTCGTCCGCGGGTCGCTATCATAGACGCCGTCTACTTGAGTCGCCTTCAGAATCACATCGGCGCTCATTTCACTGGCGCGGAGAGCGGCGGTGGTGTCGGTGGAGAAAAACGGATTGCCGGTTCCTGCGCCGAAAATGACCACTTTTCCCTCGCCCATTTGCTTTTCTGCTTTCCGGCGGATGAATGGCTCGGCGACGTTTTTCATCTCGATGGCGGACTGCACGACGCAAGGAACACCGTGGTGTTGCAGCGCGCCTTCCAGGGCGAGCGCATTCATGACTGTGGCCAACATGCCGACGTAGTCTGCCGTCGCGCGGTCCATTCCGCGGGCAGAGGCGCTAGCGCCACGCCAAAAATTTCCACCACCCACTACGACGCCTAGCTCTAGGCCGGTCTCGACAGCCTCACGAATTTCCACGGCGATCCGATCTACGATTTCTGGGGAAATGTTATCCTTCGATCCCGATCCGCGCAGAGCTTCTCCGCTGAGTTTTAAAATGGCGCGTTTGAATGGTCGTGGATCTTTAGGTCGATTTAGCATGCGTGATTGGGGCTGGGAGATTGAAGCGGAATCTGCACTGTCTTGAAAAGGGAAAATCGGAGTCAATTTCCCCCAGGCGCTTCGGCGATCGTAAAATTCGTGGCCAGGTCGCGCAGGCTGGCCTTTCCGTCCTCTGCACCGTCGATCATTACCGAAACGGATAGCGTTTTAGTCTGTCCGCGTTGGTATTCTTCCAACGTTTTTCTCAATGCCAGGATCGTGAGCTTGAGGATTTGCCTAGATGTGAGGTCGATCTGTTCCGGAATGCTGAGCTGGGTCACATCTAGCTTCACCGCTAGCACGTTGTTTACCATTTGCGCGGTGGTGTTGATATTACAAATCACCAGCAGGTTAGCCTCTTGGACTTTGTAGTTCGGGTTATTGGTCGGGATCAAATGCGGGCTGCGGATCGCGGCGACTAGATCTTCTGGGAAAGCACCCGTCAGCGCCATGGGCCGTGGCATGACCACCGCCTGCAGCGTTTCACCAATATCGGAAACCGCGCCGTCTACATCTGTGCCGTGCAGGCTGATCGGCTCATAAATCGGCACCACAGAAATCGTGGATGCCACAGCAGCGATGCAAAAAAATCCGCTCCAGAAACAACTCGCAAGCCATGTTTTCATGAAGGGAACCTGGCAGAGTTGAAATGGCGATGCGAGATGAAAGCTCACACAGATGCCGGGCCATGCATCTCCCGGCCAGTTAAGCGAGTCGTAGAGATCTTCCGTGCGATTTATTTTCCGCACTTCCCAGAGTAAATGGCTTACGCTCCAATCTCCCGGAACTTGTCCAGCAAGGCGCGACTCGTCATCGGATCGGCTCTGCACCTCTCATATCTATCATGTCATCAGACCTCACACTCACCACTGCTGCGCTCATTATTTTTATTCTCTGCGCTGGGTTTTCGCTGCTCCGTGGTTTGACGAAGATGCTCATCGGCACCATCGCTTTTAGCGCCAGCGCATGGCTGGCTTTTCTGGTTTGGCAGCGCTCCCCGGAATTCGTCGATCACCTGACAGGAAATACCCGGTTGTGGGCGACGATTGGACCAGCGATTCTCGTGTTCTTCGTCGCATTTTTCCTGATTGGGAAAATCATCAATTTCGTTTGCAAGCCTTTCGGGAAAAATAGCGATGAGAAATCCAGCTCATGGACGCGGCGGCTGCTACGTCTCGGTTTTGCCTTTGTCCCCACATCCATGATCTCTGTGGTGGGAGCTGCTCTAGTGCATCATCTCGGTTCGGTCGACGAAGTGCGTGCCTCTTCAGAAAATTCCAACAAAACGGCCGCGACATTTCCTCAAAAACTCAAGGGCGCCATTGGGGAAATGATTCCTGAATCGGTGCTGCGAGTCATCGATCCGCAGGCAGATTCCTCCCGTGTCGCCTTGGCAAAACTCATCGCCGCCCAAGCAGAATCTCCGCACAAATCGGTGATCGACCCGAAAACGGGAAAGCCCATCCCCCGCGCCGTCATTGTTGAAAATGCCGAGCTCCAAAGTCTTGCCCGCGAAGGAGATTTCAGCACACTGCTGCGGCATCCACTCCTCACCAAAGCGCTCGAAGATCCGAAAATTAAAAAACTTCTTCTCGACGTTAAATTTTAAAATGAACCGCCAAGAAGCCAAGAGCGCCAAGGAATAAAAAATTTAGACCGAAGGAGATTCGCTAGATTCGTCTGGTCCGCGGCTCTTACTCCTCATTTATCTCTCAACTCTCAACTTCACACTCGCCACGTCTACCATGCCTTACCTCGTCACCATCGGCCTCGAAGTCCACTGCCAGGTTAAAACGCAGACCAAAATGTTCTGCGCATGCCGCACTTCTTTTGGCGACACGCCTAACACAAATACCTGCCCAGTTTGTCTCGGGATGCCTGGTGCTTTGCCCGTGCTGAACCGCGAAGCAATCGAGAAAACTTTACTAACAGGTCTGATGATCCACTGCGGATCGCCGGAAATTTCCAAATGGGATCGGAAGAATTATTTCTATCCAGACATGCCGAAAAACTATCAAACCACGCAGATGGATCTCCCGCTCTGCATCGGTGGCGGCGTCCCGCTTTACGATCATTGCTACCCGACAGATCACCGGAAAAATATCGCCAATCCTAACAAAACTGTTCGCCTCAACCGCATTCACCTGGAAGAAGACGTAGCAAAGTCCACTCACCTGGGAAATTCATCACTCATCGATTTCAATCGCGCCGGCACGCCGCTGATGGAGATCGTCACTGAACCAGATCTGGAGTCTGCCGAGGAAGCATTCGCCTATGTTCGCTCCCTGCAAATGATTCTCCAGCAAGGCGGCGTGGCAGATGCAGATATGGAAAAGGTCAGCTGCGGTGTGACGTCAATATTTCCCTACGCAAAAGGAGGAGGATCCGTTAGGCCAAAAAGTGGAGCTTAAAAATCTCAACTCCATCTCCGCGATTCGCCGGGCGATTCATTTTGAAATTCAGCGCCAGACAGAAGAACTCAACGCAGGAATTCCGCAGATCCAATCCACGCGCCGTTGGGACGATGATCGCGGAGAAACCCAGCTGATGAGGACGAAGGAAGATGCTCACGACTACCGCTATTTTTCCTGCCCAGATCTATTGCCGATCGAAACTGCGCCGTTGTTAGAAAAAGTCCGGCCACTCGTTCCCGAGCTACCCCATGAGCTTGCTGCACGTTTTGAAAAAGACCTCGGAGTCACCGCTTATGATGCGTCTGTTCTCTCGTCGGATAAGCATCTAGCCATTTATTTCGAAGCCGTAACGGATGCGAAAGTTCCCGGGAAAAAAGTCGCAAATTTCATCATCAATAATTTGTTAGGAACGCTGAACGAGCGCGGCCTTAGCATCGGCGAATGCCCCGTAGCTCCCGGAAAACTTCGCTCCCTGCTCCTGTTAATGGAAGACGGAACACTGGCTGCAAATCAAGCGAAGGAAGTATTCGCGGTTCTCTTTGACAGCCCAGAAAAAGATCCCGCTGCCATCGCTGATAGTCTCGGTTTTAAACCCGCAGAAGCGGGAGAGCTGGAAGGTCTCTGCGATCAAGTCATCACCAACAATCCCACCGAAGTGGAGGCCGTAAAAGCAGGCAACGAAAAGCTGCTCAATTTCCTAACAGGTCAAGTGATGAAAGCCGCGACCACTAAACCCAATCCAAAGCAAGTCACTGAACTCCTGCGGGCGAGATTGTTAGGGTAAGTCTTCATTCGGGGAGCACACGCTTCTAGCGTGCTCCCTTCCGCATGAATAGAGTTCCACTGTTTTCCCTAACGCCCAATCCCAAACCGCCGATCCAGCTCTTTCAGGCTGTATTCCGTCAGCGTCGGGCGACCGTCAGCAGCGCAGTAAGGAAGCTCGCATTGAAATAAATCAGCGAGAAGAGTCGCCGTTTCGCTCAACCGAGGATGGATGAGTCCGGCTGCTCTTTTCGCAAGGAGTTTTGCAAGTCGATCAAATGCAAATCTGGCTCCGGGAGATGAGTCATGGAGCAATTCATCTAACAATCCCCCGAGAAACGGACGCGGGTCCATCGTGGGCAGGCAAGCTGGCAAACTGCGAATTTGTAGCGTGTTTCCTCCAAAGGCTTCAACCTCGATCCCGGCTTCCTGCAAAGCCATTCGCTCGCGCAAGACCAGATCCAGATCACGTGGATCGAGTTCTAACAAAACAGGAACCAGCAGTCCTTGAGTCTCCAAAACGCCATTCCCGTGATGGATCATTTTCTCGTAAAAAATCCGCTCCCATGCCGCTTTGGGGTCGAATAGCACTAAACCATCGTCGCTTTCCATGATGACGAAACGTTGATGCAACATGCCGATGATTCGGAAATCGGGAGCGTTACCTAGCGGGAGAATTTCATCCTCTGTCTCGGCGGGAGCGGGAGATTTCTCTGGGGAAATCGCGAGCAGCGGTTGGGGCGCATGAAAGTGAATTTTCCCAGGAGCGATTTCTAACGATTTGTTAGGAGCGGGAGATTCCACCGCGCGCTGTGGCATCATCGGCGCTGGCGGACGCAAGCCGATGGCCAAAGATTCCAAGACTGCATCCCGCACATCCACGGGACGATGAAATCGCACTTCGCGCTTTGCTGGGTGGACGTTGACGTCGACCAAGGTTGGCTCCAGCTCGATCCACAACCAAGCTGCCGGGTGCAGCCCATCAGCGACAGCACCGCGAAATCCTTCCGCCAGAGCCCGGGAAATCACGGCGTCTTCCACCGGTCTACCATTGAGGAAAACGAACTGATGGCGTCGCCCTTTCCGAGCGTGGCTGGCAGGGAGAACGTAGCCTTCCACGGAGATTCCATTACCATGCGTCAGCGGCAGCGGGATGAGTTCCCGCGATAAATCATTTCCTAACAATTGCCGGACACGATCTGCGGATTTCACCGCGGCAGGGAGATCGAAAATTTCCCGATCATCTCGCCGCAGGCGGAAGCGCACATTCGGCGCGGCCAATGCGTGGAGCCGGAGTTGATGCTCTACATGCGCCGCCTCCGTCGTTTCCGCCCGGAGAAATTTCCGCCGTGCAGGCATATTGTAGAAAAGAGCTTTCGCCTCGATCACGGTTCCTGGGGCGCAGCCAGCATCCCGCACGTCGCGGATTTTTCCTCCATCCACGAAGATCTCCGTCCCGGCGACTGCATCCGTTTCCCGTGTGACTAATCGAAATCGGGAAACGCTGGCGATGCTGGGCACGGCCTCTCCGCGAAAACCGAGAGTCAAAATCGCGGCCAGATCTCCCGATGTCCGCAGCTTGCTGGTCGCGTGGCGTTCTAGCGAGAGCAGCGCATCTTCCCGGGACATCCCGCAGCCATCATCGCTGACACGAATCAATGCGGTCCCGCCGCGATCAATTTCCACCCGGATTTCTCGTGCTCCCGCGTCGATGCTATTTTCGACGAGCTCCTTCACTACCGATGCCGGGCGTTCCACGACTTCTCCCGCTGCCACTTGGCTAGCGAGGATGTCTGGGAGCACGTTGATTTTCGGCATCGGTGAAAAGAACCTACAAAACCCACTGAGGCTGGCGAGGCCGGATATTCGGCGTTATTCTCGCCAACGCCATGGCGAGGATGCGCTGACGAATCTCCCTCAGACATCTTCCTCAGACCTAACCCCTTTGGTTAAATTATTACTTTAGGGAACCTCCGGAAAGCCCCCTTTTTGATTTCGTCATTTCTTGATGACGATTTTTTCGGGATATTCTCATTTTCTTTGCTCGAAAATTATTTTGGCGAGTGAATTTGATGCGTTCGCGATGGCTGAGGAGGGTGAAATGTTAGGGGTTTGAGGCTTTTATTGAATCGGCTTGGGGCTGCTTGGGGCGCAGGATCGGAAAAAGGTTGGTTAGAAGCGATGGGCTTTGTCGATTTCGCTGGCTCCACAGTCATTCACGGAATTGGCGGTATTGCAGGAGTGATCTCCGCGGCAGGACCTACGTTACTGGAAAAGTTTAAACTGGACGACGTAGTCGGAGCAGTTTCAGTGCACCTCTTTTGCGGAATCTGGGGAACGCTATGTGTTGCGATTTTCCACGAAAGCGGATTTTCCATCGCCTCACTCCAAGTCCAGGCTCTGAGAACATTCACCATCTGTGG
This sequence comes from Akkermansiaceae bacterium, assembly GCA_012032235.1. Lineage (GTDB taxonomy): Bacteria > Verrucomicrobiota > Verrucomicrobiia > Verrucomicrobiales > Akkermansiaceae > Luteolibacter. The sequence continues at coordinate 14,050 of JAAURL010000049.1, forward strand.
TTGCGCATTTATTGCAGCCTATATCGTTTTCTTCATCATCAATCGCACCATAGGACTGCGGGCCACGGATGAAGAACAAGTGTTAGGCTTAGATTTTTCCGAGCACGCGTCGAATGCTTATCCCAATTTCCAGACAAAAGATTGAGTGTTGATGCGCATTACACCAAATAGAATGACACCGGGGAAAGCCTCGCGAGAGGGCGACAGCTGTTTCGGAGTGCTGAGTTCCTTCTTCATTCGGGGGGCGCACGCTTCCAGCGTGCCATTTCCGGCATCCTGCCGGGAATTCTTCGAATCTCAGATTAGATTTGCGCTCCCACCGAGAAGTCGCATGAATTCTGAAAGAGTTCCAATGAAGTAGCCTAGGGTGCACGCGCTTTTACGAGCGCAGCAAGAAGTCCAGATTTGATAAGGATTTGGAGCCTTTAAAAGTCAGCCCGAAAGAAATAGCACAAAGAGCCATGAATGAGATGAATGCCAGCTATCAAATAGTTTTGACGATTTTGTCACATTTTTCTTGGCCAGAGTTAGGATATTTTCTGACAGTTACTAGGCAGCCGCGAAACTGATAATTAACTCACAAATTTCCTAAAAGTTCCCCCCTAAAAATTGATTCACTCTCCGTGGAAATCCCACTACAAACTTCCCGCCATTGGCGGCGCACTTTGTTTGGTGGTGCTTGGTCTTGTTTTTAGGAATCTCAGCGATTCAGAGGCGAAAAATCCAGTCAGTCCTGATGCCACCTCACCAGTGACGGTGAAATCTCTACCGCGCCCGTCCACGGAGGCGCATCAGCGAGAGGATCGGCAGACTACCGAAGTTCCAGAGCCTACTCCAGCGCTTGCTGCCACTTCATCTCAGGTTCCACATCAGCCGCAGGCATCGACTTCCTCGCAGGCAGAGATCGATTTCCACGCCGGGCGGGAAAAGCTCATGCAATCTCGCCATCACTGATGAGCCAGCTCGCCAATGCTAGCCCGGAGGAAAGGCAACAAGCCATGCAAAAATGGCATCAGGAAAATGCTGAGGCACATGCAGCCCAACAGCAGCTAGCCATCCAGATGGGAGCGGATTCCCGTCCGCCACTCCGCCGCCCCCCGCCAGAGCCGCGCATTCCAGAAAATGCCACTCCAGAGCTACGTGAACTCCTCACCACCCGCCACGCTGTCATGAAAGACCGGGTGGAAATGATGAATCAACTCGCCAGCGCCAGCCCGGAAGAAAGGCAAAAAGCCATGCAACAATGGCACGAAGAAAACGCCACCCGCCTCGCAGCCATGCAGAGCGCCGCCGACAAACTCTCCCAATCCCAGCAAACAAAATAATCCCCTAACTTATCCATCTCCCTAACATTTTTCTCCTACCATGAAGCCAAAACACGCCGCCAAATTCCCATTCACTCAGTGCCTCCTAGCCTCCTGCGTGACCCTATCTCTGACCTGCACGATGCATGCCCAGGTTGGGCCTGGAAATTTCACTAATCTCAATGTGACCGGCAATGGAACCATCTTGGCGCAAGGCGATGCGAATAGCCCTATTCTTCCGAGTCTATCTGCCGGTAATCGGATGCTGTGGTATCCGAGAAAAGGTGCATTTCGCGCTGGGGGTGGACCTGACTCTTTATGGACTGACGCAGCTATGGGAAATTACTCCACATCGTTTGGCATATCTAATAATGCGAGCAATTATGCTTCGACAGCGTTTGGCGTGGGCAATACTGCGAACGGCTGGGCTTCCACAGCATTTGGCGCGGAAAATGCTGCATTCAGTCACGTTTCCATAGCGTTTGGCGAGTTCAATATTGCGAGCAGTTATGCTTCCACAGCGTTTGGTTCCTTTAATACTGCGAGCGGTGAAATTTCCACAGCTTTTGGCACTAATAATACTGCGAGCAGTTATGCTTCCACAGCTTTTGGCACTAATAATACTGCGAGCGGTTATTATTCCACAGCAATGGGTTTTAGTACCATCGCATCCTCCTATGCAGAAACAGTGATTGGGTCACGCAACCAGAGTATTCCGGGAAATCCTACGGCATGGAATCCAAACGACTCTCTCTTTCAAATTGGCAATGGAAACACGACTCCTTCTAATGCCTTGACCGTCTTCAAGAACGGCAACATGACCCTCCAGGGAAATCTCACACTCGGCGGCTCCATTACCAGCGCCGGGCAATCCGTCG
>JAAURL010000050.1 GCA_012032235.1 Akkermansiaceae bacterium
TGCAACCCACTCTGAATCGAAGTCGGAGAGTGGCGACAAACCTCAACCTGAAACGGAGGGTCGTTCCTGATAGCGGGTATCATGCCTCGTCGTTCTCCAAGAAAATGAGATCGCTCGGATGCTCCTGAAAATAAGGAAGAATGGTCGGGCTGGCGGGATTCGAACCCACGACCCCTTGCCCCCCAGGCAAGTGCGCTACCAGACTGCGCTACAGCCCGCTTAAAAACGGAGAGAAAAAAGAACAGGGGAAATGCGGATTGGCAAGCACGGAAAATCATGACATTTCCAAGGGCATGAATCGAATCAAGACAGCTATCGTCGGAGCTAGCGGCTATACTGGGATGGAGCTGCTGCGGATGTTGCTTATTCATCCGGGTGTAGAATTGGTGGCGGCGACTTCCCGCCAGGAAGCTGGGAAATGTTTATCTTCGGTGTTTCCGCGTTTCAAAAACGCGCCGGGAACGGAGCTGCCATTCATCGCGCCAGATCCAGATGCGATTGCGGCGACTGGCGCAAAAGTTGCATTCCTAGCACTGCCACACGGCGTGGCGGCGGAAATTGCACGGGCGCTGTTAGATCGCGGTTTGCGGGTCATTGACCTGAGTGCAGATTTCCGGTTACGGGATGCAGCGGTATATGAGGAATTTTACAATCACCCGCACCCTGCTCCCGATTTGCTAGGAGAGGCCGTTTACGGATTTCCCGAAGTGCGGGCGGGAGAAATCCAGACGGCGCGACTAGTCGCTGCTCCCGGTTGCTATCCCACCAGTATTTCCCTGCCTTTGCTCCCTTTACTGCGGGAAAATTTAATCGACCCAGAAACCATCGTTGCCAATTCCATGAGCGGCGTGAGTGGTGCGGGAAAGAAAGCAGATACGACTTTTCTCTTCTGCGAATGCAATGAAAGCGCAAGAGCCTACGGCGTGCCAAAGCATCGCCACCTATCAGAAATCGAACAGGAGCTCAGCCTCGCAGCGGGTGAAAAAGTAACGATTTCCTTTCTCCCGCATCTTATTCCGGTCAACTCTGGCATCGCCACCACGACCACTGCGAAATTGCGAGTTGGCGTCTCTCCAGAAGCGATCGGCGCAGCTCTTGAGAGTGCCTATTCAGAATCCTATTTCGTCCGGCTCCTGGGCCGTGGCGTTTGTGCCGATACTAAAAATGTCACACGGACCAACTTCATCGACATCGGCTGGGAGCACGATCCACGGACTGGCCGCGTCATCCTGATGAGCGCTGAGGATAACCTCGTGAAAGGAGCCGGCGGGCAGGCCGTGCAATGTTTCAACCTGATGTTCGGCCTGGATCCGATTGCTGGGTTGCAAAATTTTTAGGATCAGCGCATTTTCTCCGCCTTTCGTTTCACGCTCATGGATTTTTCATTCACTCGGATCAAAGGCGGCGTCGGCGCGGCTCAAGGATTTCTCACTAGCGCAGTGAGTTGCGGGATCAAAATCCAGAGAGCAACCGACTCGATCTCGCGCTGATTTACTCTGAAAAACCTTGCAGCTCGGCAGGCACTTTCACGACCAATCGCGTCAAAGCCGCTCCTGTGAAAGTCTCCCAATCTCACCTGCGCAAAGGTGATCTCCGGGCAATTATCGCGAACTCGGGAAATGCCAATGCCTGCACCGGCGTCCAAGGAATCCGCGATGCCAACGCGATGTGCGATGCCGTGGCGAAACCGCTGAAACTCACACGCTCGCAAATCGGTGTCGCCTCGACAGGGGTGATCGGCCTGCCAATGCCGATGATGCGGCTGGAGCCAAAATATGACGGACTGATTTCCCGGCTGGGGCCAAAGAGTGGCTCGGACGTAGCAGCTGCGATCATCACCAGTGATACCCATGCGAAAGAAGTCGCGATTTCCTTCGACCTCGGTGAGCACCGCGTCCGCATCGGCGGCTGTGTCAAAGGCGCAGGCATGATTTCACCAAGCATGGCCACGATGCTTTGCTTCATCACGACGGATGCAAATATGTCCAGTGAGTCACTGCGGAAAGCGGTGCTAGAATGCGTGGAAGACAGCTTTAATCGCATCACCATCGATGGCGACATGTCCACCAACGACACTGTCATGGTATTGGCAAACGGCGCATCCGGAATGCCGCCGATGCGTAGAAACGGCTCAAAGTGCAAACAATTTCGCCAAGCGCTGCGATGGGTAATGTTAGAACTGGCCAAAGCCGTCGTCCGCGATGGCGAGCGAGTCACCAAGTTCGTCACCGTCAGAGTCGAAGGCGCACGCACTTATTTAGATGCGAAAAAAAGTCGCCGAGGCTGTCTGTAAATCTGCGCTCGTGAAATCCTCATGGAATGGCGGCGATCCGAACTGGGGCCGCATCATCCACGCTGTCGGCTACTCGCGTGCCCGGATTCGTGAAGAACTCATCGATATTTTTATCGGAGGAAAAGCCGCCTGCCTCGGTGGTCTCCAGGCCGCGACTCCGATGGACGAACTCCGCGAAGTCGTTTCACATCCAGAATTTGAAATCGTCATCGATCTGAACCAAGGCGAGGCAAGCTATACGATGTATTCCAGTGATCTCTCGCCTGAATACATTGATTTTAACCGCTCAGAGTATGCCTACTGGAAGCAGGCTCGCAAAGATGGACTCGTGTGATCGACCTTTTCGACTTCCCCCGATGAAATCCCTGCTTTAGAAACCAATCGTGGACGCTAGCATTCAAAAACGCCTCGATGAATTCATCCAACGCAAAGGTTTACGCCGAACGTCTCAACGTGACGTGATCGCCAAAGCAGCGTTTTCTAAAGATGAGCATTTCACGGCTGATGAACTCTTTGATCGTGCGCGAAAGTTAGATTCTGAAACATCGCGGGCAACCGTTTATCGGACGCTAAGCCTGCTAGTCGAAGCCAACTTACTTCGGCAAATCGACCTCGGTGAAAATCAAGTGACCTACGATCCGAACTTTCTCGAAAAGCCCTCCCACAATCACCTCGTATGTATCGACTGCGGCCGCGTCGTGGAATTTGAAGACTCGCACCTCGATCTACTCAACGACTGCGTGACTCGTCGGCTCGGCTACAAGGCTGTGCGCCAAAGCATCAAAATCGAAGCGAGCTGCGAACAACTCCGCACCAAAGGCTTCTGCCCGAATCTGATCGCCACTCGCCTAACTGGAAAACGTTTGCGGAAAAAGAGGTGAATCTCACTCATCCGCGCTTCCAGCGCACTTTTCTCTCGTTATCCGCGCCGCAAGCTGGGCAATGAACGATGCGGGTGTGACTGCGCTCTTCAAAAGCGTGTAAACAGAGCCGACAGATGACTCGATTTTTCAGGGCGCGATTTTCCGTTCTAGCGTGGAGCGTCCTTGAAATAACGCTGAAAATCGGCACCAGTGCGAAGGAGCCTAGCACGAAATAAAGAACGAAATTAGCGAGCGTCAGTTCCATCGGAAGGTTGATTGACAAAGCCGATTCCCAAGGAAATCCAGCGGTCGGGATTTTTCAAGTCAGGCAGAAATTGGATTTTTCGGAGCCATGTTTCCAGCTCAGCCGCTCCCGTTTCGCCGCCTTGTTCTAGGGAGACGCAGTCGATGACATTTCCCGCTGGGCTGAGCCGGAGGAGAAATCTCCACTGGGCGGAGGACATCGCGCTGGTGATGGCGGCGGGAAATGGCGGGAGATTTTCCGGTAATTGCTCCAGCGTGATGCCGGAAAGCGGATAAAGAGCGGGAGCGAGCTGGAGTTTGGTGGAATCGGGAGCGACGATTCGTTCTGCACTGCGCTGTGGGAAAAAGGATTCTCCTGTCGCCGCCAGCGTGAAGGAGCGCAGCTGGTTTGCCTTTGGTAAATCCTGCAAGCGTGGGACATACGGCGGTGACTCGAGCTGTAATTTCTCTATTCCGGCAGATTCTAGTAACGCGAATCCCTCCCAATTTTCCGGTTTAAAGCGGGAGGGAAATGGGCCGCCCTCCAGTGCGCGTAAAGTCAATGCGCGGCCTTGTGCATCATCGCGCAAATAAATCATGGAAGCACGCCGCGGCGGAGTTTCGGCAGCTCAGCCACGCGGACTTTTAGCGGCAAAAGTAATGTGAATCCTCCCGCGACGATCGCTGTCGCTAACAACTTCGGAAACCATGGCAGGCTTTTCTCCCGCCATTGGAAAATCCATTCTGGCGTTCCTGTTAGCTTGGGCGGTCTGACGGCATGACGGATCATTTATTCTCTAGCTGATTCATCGTCTTCGGCACGGGCACAGTCGCGCTAGGAGCATTTTTACCCACCACGGCTAGGCGAAATCCCTTGCCCAGGACCATCTCCGTGATCTCTCGCTCCACACCCACGGGCGTGCCAAGCCGCTGATTGCAGGAGAACAATCGCCCTCGCTGCGGCTCCGTCATCGCGCAATTGATTCAGCCGATCAGAAAGCTCCGCCGCCGTCACCGCATCCCGTCCTAAATGAATACGTGGCGTTGGCTCATCAGGAGCTAAAGTGATCACTAACGAATCCTGATAGCGCTCCATTTGGAATCGTGACGGCGGCAGATCCACCGCCACGCCGGATTGCAAAACCAGAAAAGGACCTAACAAAAAAAACAACTGCATCAATGCAAAGAGATTGAGAATCGGGACCGCATGCAGAAACCCGGGGCGCTCTGGCAGTGTCATTTCTAACTTCATTTCGCTGGCGCTGGTTTTTCAGGCTCTGGCTTCTTCGTCGTGCGCTTTTTGCCAGAACTTACTTCGCCACGGAATGGCGCGTATTCCTCCTCTTCTCGCGCGTCTGCAATTAAATGAACCATCTCAATTCCTGCCCTTTCTAACCGATGCACCAGCCGCTTCGCGCGTCCCAAAAAATAGAGATAAAACAAATACATCGGCACGGCCACCGTTAGGCCTAACACAGAAGTGATCAAAGCCGTGAAAACCCCAGCGGAAAGCTCCGCAGGCCCAGTAAAGCCGCCTTGCTCGCTCACTTTTTGAAATGTTTCTAACATTCCCAGCATCGTGCCTAACATCCCCACCAGCGGCGCTAACAGTGCGATGCCTAAAATCGCACGGATATTTTTCTCGATTTTCGGCACCTCCATTTGTCCCGCTTCCTGCACTACATCGCGCAAATCTCCTCGGCTCAAATAATACCGCAGCAAGGCTGAATGCGCCACCCGCGCCACTGGACCCGGTGCCCGTGCCGCCTCGTGTAGAGCCTCTGCAAAAGCCCGCCGCCGGATGTGATGGCCCAGCCCGACCAATAAATTTCCCACATTGATGCGTGCCCGGTGAAAGAAAAACAACCGCTCCACCACACAGATCGCGCCAATAAACGTCAGCCCCAGCAGCACCCACACCAGCGGGCCACCTTGCTCGATCAAGCCAGAAGGTTCCATCAATCCTAAAATCATCTGGCCGCAAATTAAACTTCGCTCCCCACGACTGGCTAGCACCAAAAGGAGATCGAAATTTGAAACCCATTTAGCATTTTAGAATAGCTTTGCTAATCACTCGGTTTTTGACATCCCGGCGGCGCGAGGCTGGCGATGGTAAAATTCTGTCTTATCGGCTCACGCCTTCGCCAGCGAATCCATGTTTTCTGAACAAACACAACTCATCCGCACCACATGGAAGCGCTTCGTCAGCGTTTTACGGATGCTTGTGAAATCTGAGCAAGGCCCCAAAGCCATCGCGTTTGCCACCACGCTCGTGATTTTGATGTTCGCCATTAACGGCTTAAATGTGATCAACAGCTACGTGGGGCGAGATTTCATGTCTGCGGTGGAGGAGCGAAAGATGGATGCTTTCAGATACCAAGCTCTCTTGTATGTTGGCGTTTTTCTCGCTTCCACGGTCGTCGTTGTTTTCTACCGCTTCACTGAGGAGCGCCTGGGCATTTTGTGGCGCGAGCAGTTGACGCGCAAACTCACCGAAGCATACCTCAAAGACCGCACTTACTATCAGTTGGATTCTGCTTCTGGTGTCGCCAATCCTGACCAGCGCATCTCCGATGACATTCGCGCTTTCACCACAACGACGCTTTCTTTCATCCTGCTCATCATCAATGGCACGATGACGGCGATCTCGTTTTCTGCCGTCTTGTGGCGCATTAGCCCGCTATTATTTGGTGTGGCCGTCGTCTATGCACTTTGCGGCACGGTCTTCACCATCGTCTTGGGAAAGCCATTGATCGGCCTCAATTACAATCAACTCGACATGGAGGCGGATTTCCGCAGCGACCTGATCCATGTGAGGGAAAATTCGGAGTCGATTGCCCTCTCCCACCGTGAAGGTCGTTTCAAAGCGAGATTGAGTAAACGGTTAGACGCGCTGACAGCCAACTTTAGCAGGTTGATACGCATCAATCGCAACCTCGGCTTTTTCACCAACGGATATAACTATTTCATCCAGATCATCCCTGCTCTGTTTATAGCTCCACTCTTCATCTGGGGGGAAAAAGAGTTCGGTGTGATCACCCAGTCAACGATGGCTTTTGCCACGCTGCTGGGCGCATTTTCTCTGATTGTCACGCAGTTCCAGTCGATCTCTGCCTTCACCGCGGTCACTGCACGGCTCCACTCACTCAACGAAGCGATTGAAAAAGCCAACCAGACGATTCTATGTGCGACATCCGTGGAAGGAGACTCCAGCCGCGTCGCCTATCAAAATGTTAGTTTGCCCTCCGCAGACGGGAGCGCGGTTCTCATTTCAAACCTCAACTTTGAGATGCAGCGGGGTTCCCGCTGGCTGGCAATCGCTAGGGATGATGCGCAAAAGCAGGCACTATTTCGCGCCACCGCTGGCGTCTGGGAATGCGGTGGAGGACAAATCATCCGCCCGAGCCTAGAGCAAATTTTATTCCTTCCAGAGCGCCCTTACTTACCACCAGGCACGCTTCGCGACATCCTAGTCCGCAGCGGTATGGAAGCGGCCACCAAGGATAACGAAATTATCGCAATTCTTAGTAAATTGAAAATTCAAGACGTTGTCAGCCAAGCGAAAGGCCTAGATACCGATCAAGACTGGGACGATTTACTCTCCATCGGCGAACAACATCTCCTGACTGTCGCTCGCATTTTTCTGGCAAAACCTGCTTTCGTCTTCCTCGACCGCCCCGGCAGCGCCCTTCCAAAAAGTCAAATCTCTCAGATTCTCGACATGCTCAGCGAGCAGGGAATCGGCGTCATGGTCCTTTCCAAAAATGGAGAATCCCGCCTGCGCTATGATTCCATTCTAGAAATCAAAGCCGATGGCAGCTGGGAAATTCGCGTAGGAAATCACAACGACTTCAACAGCGAGCTACAAGATTTAACCTGTTAGCCTAGAATGATCTTTCCCTTGGCGGCATCCCGAATAGCCGTCATGCTCAGGGCGCTTGATCGAAGTTCGTTTTCAACGCGGCCTGCATCTGCCGGAGCTAGACCTGTGGCTGGACCCATGGGATGCAAAGCCGTGGGCTTTTGTCTCCCACGCCCACGCTGACCATTTCGCAAGACATGAATCTGCTCTTTGCTCGGAAACAACCGCTGCATTGATACAGGCGCGCTTTCATCTAGCAGAAAACCGCATCGAGGGCTTGCCATTTCAAGTGCCCATCTTGCGTGAAGGCTTCCGGATTAAACTCCTCCCTGCTGGACACATTTGTGGCTCTGCGATGCTGCACATCACCCGCATCAAAGACAACGCCAGCTTACTTTACACGGGTGATTTTAAAACCCGCCGCGGGCGCACTGCGGAGCCTGCCAATTTCCTAACGGCTGATACTTTAATTTTAGAAACTACCTTCGGCCTACCGATGTATGAGTTTCCAAATCAGCTAGAAGTCGAAGGCAGCATTTTGCGCTTTATCCATGATGCCTTTGCCGATGGAGAAACGCCCGTGCTCGTGGGTTATCCATTAGGAAAGGCGCAAGAGGCGCTTGCCCTACTAACAGAAAATTCAATTCCCACACTGCTCCATCCATCTGTCGCCGCGATGACCCGGGCCTGCCGTGGAGCCGGATTTGAAATGCTGCCAGAGCCGATTGAGTTCGAAGGCTACGCCACCGCAGGGCATGTCGTGATCATCCCGCCCAATGCAGTTCGCTCCAAACTCATGCGGGGTCTGAAAGCCAAACGCACGGCCATGCTCACGGGCTGGGCGCTCCAACCGGGTTCAAAATACCGCTACCGTGTCGACGACGTCATCCCGCTTTCCGATCATGCCGACCACCCCGGCTTAATGGAATGCATCACTCGGGTCCGGCCTAAAAAAATCCTAACCGTTCATGGCTTTGCTAAAGAATTCGCTGCCGAGCTCCGGGCCAAAGGAATGGACGCTTGGTGCGCCATGGGCGGCGACCAATTAGAACTTCCCATTTCCCAAGCCACCCAACGCATCGGCGCTAACAACAGCCCACGCCACATCCGCGCCATCTGCCCACTCGCAGATTTCAGCGATCTCTGCCGCCTAGTAGGTGAGACGAATAGCCGCCTCGCGAAAATCGATTTTCTCGCCTCATATTTCAAAAGTTTCACGGAAGAAAACGATCTTCGACTAGCCGTAAATTGGCTAACAGGTGAAGCCCTCCCACGCCAATCAGGCCGCCAGCCACTGCATGTTGGCTCCGCGACAATCCGCCAAGGCCTTCTCGCCATACCCGGTGCGAGAGAAGAACGCTACCGCGAGATTTCCTCCACTCAAAACGACACCGCACGGACCGCGCGGCTTTTACTTCAGGAAATTTACCTTAAGCCCGAACCACTCACTCTGTTAGGTCTGGCTACATTTTTTCAAGAACTCCTCGGAACTTCTGGCTCACTCGAAAGAATCAAAAACTCGCCACGCGACTCTCCACGCTGCACCCGATGGAAGGGGAAGCCATCGTCAAAATTCTAACAGGAGATCTCCGGATCGGTTTAAAAGAAGGTCTAGTCGAAGACGCCATTGCGGCTGCATTCACGGCAGATCCCGCTGAAATCCGCCACGCCCACATGCTCACTGGAGACATCGGTGAAACGGCAAGTTTAGCACGCGATGGTAAGCTTTCCGAAGCTACACTGCGCCTACTCGTGCCGGTCAAATGCATGTTGGCCTCACCGCTAGCGAGAGATGAAACAAATGATCAACCGCTCTTTGAACAGCTCTCGCTGACAGCTCCCGTTTGGTTAGAGCCAAAGTATGATGGCATCCGTGCCCAGCTCCACAAATCTGGTGGAGAAGTCTCCCTTTTTTCCCGCGACCTTCGCCGACTGAATGAAGAGTTCCCAGAATTGTTAGATTCAGCGCGTCAGTTAGAAGGAGATTTTATTCTGGATGGAGAACTCATCGCCTTTGCGGAAGGCCGCAAACTAGGATTTGCAGATCTCCAAAAACGCCTGGGCCGCCGGATGAGTCATGGTGATCTTTTCCTAACCAATGAAAGCGAAGGAAGCTCCGTGCCGCTGCGCTTTATCGCCTTCGATATTCTCTGGCATCATGGCGAAAATTTACTCGATCGCCCTCTACATCAACGCCGGGAGAAATTGGATGCGATGGCTCTAAAATCTCCGTTCCAAGCAATCCCCATTCACATCGCTAATGATCCCACGGAGATCGCCGCAACATTCAAACAAGCCCTACAAGACCATCACGAAGGCCTGATCGCCAAGGATCCCGAAAGTCTCTACAGCCCTGGCAAACGCGGGAAATCATGGATCAAACTCAAAGGCGTGATGCCGACGCTGGACTGCGTCGTGGTGGCGGCAGAGCAAGGTCACGGAAAACGGTCGGATGTTTTATCGGATTACACATTCGCGATCCGTGATGAAAAAAGCGGAGAACTTCTCGTGATCGGGAAAGCCTACTCTGGACTCACCGATTCAGAAATCGAAGAACTCACCGAACATTTTCAACGCCACACCCTGCGTAAGGAAAGGCGCAAGCATCACGTGGAGCCGAATCTGATTCTGGAAATCGCTTTTGACTCGATCCATCTTTCTCCCCGGCATAGCTCGGGTCTAGCCCTGCGTTTCCCACGCATCAAATCCATCCGCCGCGATAAAAATCTAGCAGATATTGATACGCTCCAATCTTCTAAAGCGCTGCTCCCGCCATGACCGCCCCCATGGATTTTCGCCTCTTTTGATTTTGATCTTCCTTCGCGGAGCCTGGCAGTGCAGTTTCCCGCCGAAATTTATGACAGCCACTTCTTTCTCTAAAATCATCATCGGCGGCACGGTCGCAATCGACCATGTGAAAACTCCTGACGCAGAAGGAGTAAATCTGCTGGGAGGATCCGCGGCTTATGCGGCTCTCGCGGCTTCTTTTTTTAGTAAGCCGGTGGATTTAATCGGGATCATCGGACATGATTTCCCGAAGGAGCATCTGGCAATGTTAGAAAGTCACGGTGTGACGCTGAAAGGCGTGGAGCGCTCGGAAAACGAATCGTTCACATGGTCTGGAGAGTATCACGCAAACATGAACGAGCGGACAACGCACCGGGTGGGACTGAATGTTTTGGAAAGCTGGGATGTGAAAGTTCCAGCGGAATGCGCGGGAGCGCCGATTGTGGTTTTGGCGAATATGTCGCCGGATAATCAGCTGCAAATGCTGGCACAGAGCACTGCGGAAAAGCGTTTCGTGGTGGCTGACACCATGGATTTATGGATCGAAATCGCGAATGATCGCTTGCATGAAGTTTTGCCCCAGCTCGATCTTTTCGTCCTAAATGAAGGCGAAGCGCGTGCGCTGGCTGGCACATCGAATCTCGTGAAAGCAGGTCGCTTTTTGTTAGAAAAAGGACCGAAAAACGTGGTGGTGAAATTGGGAGAATTCGGCGCGATGTTGTTCACCGGGAACGGAGAAATTTTCCGCTGCTCCGCCTATCCACTGGAAACTTTGGCAGATCCGACAGGCGCGGGAGATACTTTCCTAGGTGGGATGGCTGGCTATTTGGCGGCCCAAGGCGATGCCCCTTACTCCAATGAGCAGCTCCGCCAAGCGGTGATCCAAGGATCGATCTTGGCCTCATACACTTGTGAGGCATTTTCGACAAAACGCCTGGAAAGCCTAGCAGCAGGCGAGCTGGACGGGAGAATCGCAGAGTTCCGCAAGCTGACGGCTTGGTGAAAAGGAATTCGATTTAGCCCGATCAAATGCCGAATGGATCGTTCGCGAATCACATTCTAAAATCTTCACCTAGATAGTGTTTGCGGGCGATCGGGTCGTTGACGAGTTCATCAGATGCGCCTTCGAGAATCACTTTTCCATCATGGATCAGAAAAGCGCGGTCGGTGATGCTCAGGGTTTCGCGAACGGAGTGGTCCGTGATTAAAATAGCGAGACCATCGCGATCCCGTAGCTCACGGACGATGCGCTGGATGTCTTCAACGGCGATGGGATCGATGCCGGCGAATGGTTCGTCCAGCATCAACAACGATGGATCGGAGCAAAGGGAGCGCGCAATGGCGAGACGACGTTTTTCTCCACCTGATAGGGTGATGGCTGTGGATTTGGCTAGCTTGCTGATGCGGAAGCGTTCTAACAAATCGTGAGCACGATCGTGGCGATCCGAGCGACTAAGTCCGGGGCGCGTCTCTAAAATCGCTAACAAATTATCCAGCACGGAGAGCTTCCGAAAGATGCATTCCTCTTGCGGTAAATAACCCAGGCCCAGCCTGGCACGGCGGTGCATTGGCATTTTGGAAAGATTATGGCCGTTGAAGCAAACGGAGCCTGCATCTGCTGGGATCAGGCCAGCGATCATGTAAAATGAAGTCGTTTTCCCTGCGCCGTTTGGACCTAACAAGCCAACAATTTCCCGAGGTTGCACTGTAATGGAAACACCATCGACAACGGCGCGACCATTGTAAGTTTTACGCAGCCCATCGGCAAAGAGCACGGCGGAATTTGTATCAGCACAGGAGGTGCCTGGAGCGTGCGACGGGAGCATTACTTATTTTTTTTGTTCAATATTGCCGCCCATTTCCCAATCGCCCTCGGTGTTAAATGTCCCAGCTTTTGGGGAAAGGCGAAGTGTTAGATTGGGTTGTTTGGCTCGTAGGTAAGTGGTTCCTTGGATGACCCATGGAAATCCACCGCTGATCGTTGCTTGATCTTCTTTCACATGATAGGAGAAAATTGCGCCGCTGGCCTTGATCGGTTCTTTTCCTTCTTCTGTTGCGATTTGTTCTAAGAGCACTGCTCCGGTCGCGACGATCTTCTCAACCTCGCCAAAATCCACGTCGATATTTCCGCCGAACTTTGACTTTTCTGGCTTTTCATCCGTGGTCTTTGCTCCGTCTTTGGGTGGTTTTTTGCCAAAGAAAACTTTCACTTCATTCGCTCCTGATAGGTTAAAGCGTGGATCTTTGACGGTGACGTTTTTGAGATAAACGAGCACCCCTTTTCTGCATCAAAATACATCCCGCCTTCACAATGGATGACCGTTTCAGTAGCGCTAGCTTTGACCTCTAATGGCTTGTCAGGTGATTGGAAGCGAGGTGAGGTCGCAGTCGATAACTCTGCCTGCTCAAGAAAGTTTTTGCGGCAGTGAGTGCGGCGACGGAATCGTCTAAATCTTGAGTTAGGTTCGCGCGTGTTTCTTTATTCGCAGCGGCGGGTTGGACTGTCGCTTCTAGAGGCGCGGCGTTCATCGGCTGCGTGGCCATGGCTAGACCTAGAGCGGCTGCGCGGAGCTTTGATGGACTTGAGTTCATGGCCGTTTGGTTGGTAGCGATGATTCTGGTAGTGGCTGGACCTAGTAAGAACCCTTTGCTCTCCTCAAATGAGTAGTAAAGGCCACGACCACTCGCCGTCAACTTATCGCTTTTGATGTCGACTGGTTCATTGGCGGAAAGCATGCCTTTGGCTCTGTCGAACATCACTTTTTTCATATCGATACGTCCACCCGATGTTTGATCTGCACCGAAAAACTCTACTGACACACCGGTGCCTGCCATTTGATTGTCATTGACCAGAGTGATCGTTTGGGATTTCAGGACGCCCACAAGTTGGTGATTTTCGTCGTAGCGTGGCAACATCACGCCTTTTAGCTCACTGCCACTGGGGAGCAGCGAAGTGACTTCGATTTTTTTTTCCGGCCGCCCCGCGTCTATCTGCTCCCCAGCGAAACAGATCGCTGGGAAAATGATGGAAATGAATGTTAGGGCGAAGCGCAAATGTTCTACTCAATGTGAGGCGTGATGAATGGCGATGAGCTTGACGAGGAGATCTTCGATAAACTCTAGTGGAATTTGGTTTGGCCCGTCGGACATGGCATTTGCGGGATCGGAGTGAACTTCCATGAAGAGACCTTCCAGTCCTGTGGAGACAGCGGCGCGGGCTAGCACAGGAGCCAATTCTCCATCACCGCCGGTGGCACCGCCGAGTCCGCCGGGACGCTGAACCGAATGTGTCGCATCGAAAATGACCGGAATGCCTTCCTTGCGCATCCAGTAAAGCGAGCGCATATCGACGACGAGATTGTTGTAGCCAAATGTCGTCCCGCGCTCAGTGATCAGGAAGCGTTCACAGCCAAAAGCGCGCATTTTCCCCGCGATATTGACGGTGTCCAATGGCGCGAGGAACTGGCCTTTTTTCACATTCACGGCGCGGCCTGTTTTCGCGGCGGCTTCTAATAAATCTGTCTGGCGGCAAAGGAAGGCCGGGATTTGTAAGAGATCGACAAACTCGGCAGCGATGTCGGCTTGCTCCGCAGTGTGGATATCGGTGGTGACTGGCACGCGCAGTTCCTTGCCGATTTCTCCTAAAATGCGGCAGCCATCTTTCACGCCAGGGCCGCGGAAGGAACTCACAGAAGTGCGATTCGCTTTGTCAAAGGAGGCTTTGAAAATGAAATGAATCCCGGTGCGGTCCGCGATTTCTTTGAGGGAGCGTGCCATTTCCCAAGCGAACTTTTCGTTTTCTAAGGCGCAAGGGCCGAGGATAAAAAAGGGAACCGGGCCTCCGACGGGAACTTTACCAATATTAAAGGGATCAAATGTCATGAGGTGATGAAGGTGGTTTAGTCGTTAGAAGAAGCAAGCGCGGCTTGCTGGTAAAGTGGTCGCAGATTATCCAGTGCGGTTTTGAGCAATCTCTCCTCGGTGGCGGTTAAATTCCCGTCAGTTTTCAAAACCAACATTTCCAACGAATCGACCACAGACTTCGCAGCGCGTAGGGAAATTTGTTTTTCCCCGCTGTGAGGGTGCGGGATTTGTCCGAGAAAAAGCCCGGCATTTTGGGCTTGGAGAATCACGAATTCATTAAACCTAGGGTCGGCTTCGGGCATGACGGGAGAATCAGAATTTTGCGGCTGATATACAAGTGGTAAGACGATTGGCGGGGAAAAGATTCTGATCGGTAGCGCCCGGAATTTCGATGCGTCGCGCGCTGGCGACCTTATTTTGAGTCGGGAAAACGAGCTGAAATTTCTGAAAACTCGCCTCTTTACAAGCCGGAAAGTGGCACGCATAGTCCCGCGCCCATGACTTTCGCTGCTATCAACTGGCTCGCAATCAGCATCAATCTCTTGCTGGTTCTTTTCGTCATCGTCTGCCTAGTGATGATTTTACTCATCTTGATGCAACGTCCGAAACAGGAAGGACTCGGCGCAGCATTTGGCGGCGGTGTGACAGATCAAGTATTCGGTGCCCGCACGACGAATGTCCTGCAACGCGGCACGATCTACCTTGGATCCTTGTTCTTTATTCTCAGTTTGGTTCTCGCGATTCTAGTCGGTCAGCAGAATAAGACTCAGAAAGTCGTCTCCGATAAGGAGCTCATCGAGAAAAAAGAAGTTTCCAAGACCGATGAACAGAAGACGGCAGACGATGTTCAAAAGGCAATCGAAGAATCCTTGAAAACTCAGGCGCCGGCTGGCCAGCCAATCGCGATTCCTCCTTCCACGACTGATGCGCCAGCTTCCATTGAGGTTCCGGCAGCTCCTAGCGCGCCAGCTCCCGCTGAAACGCCTGCAGCTCCTAGTGCACCAGCTCCCGTTGAAACACCTGTAGATCCTCCTACTCCAGCTCCCGCTGAGCCTACACAGGAAACCCCGCCGCCTGCTCCCGCAGACAAGTAGGCGCAGTTTTGACGCTTAACCGGCGTGAAACAAACGAACCAATCCAGCTTCGAAGTCCCAGTATGGGCGAGGGAAGATGCATTCCCTGAAGCACCTAGCGGATGGGGATGGACTGATTCAAAAGGCGTGCAGCATCCTTGCAATACACGTGATGCTTTAACTGCCGCCATCCGTGACGATCCCAATGGCAATATCACGCTAGTTTGGACGCCAGATCAGCCACGAATGTTATTACCGGAAGAGCTGGATGGCATGAGTGATGCATTGCGGACTGCACGGGATCGCTGGACGCGGGAAGATCTGGCAGATGCAAATCACAAATTGCGTTGGTTCGGTGCCATTTTGATCGGCATCATCGGCTATTCGTTTTTGCGTGGCCTGATGTGGGCAGGAGCGATTGCGATGAAATCGGGCGTAACGATTGATTTCTCCCAGCGTTTTAAACTCGCAGCCAGTGTGGTTTTAAACTCTTTCCATTCTGGGATCGCGCTTTTGATGTTTCTCATTTTCGCCTTTATCCCTTGGTATCAGGCCCGGAAAAGACGCGCGGAACTGAAAAATTGGACCACTGCGAAAATTGCTGAAATCGCGCCCACCATCCGTTTTGAAACCTGGCTAGAACGCCAGAAAGCTCCGCTGACGAAGTTTTTTCTGGGGCTAATGATCTTGGTCGCAGTCGCACAAATTTCGAGTGGCTTTAAATCGGGAGGAGGAATTTCCTTCTCTCATTTATTGACTCAATGGGGCGGAACCAAAGCCGCAGGTCTGGAAAAAGTCAATGGCGCGCCAGGAGATTGGTGGCGGCTTTTTACCGCGCCATTTCTTCACGGAAATATCCTGCACTTTTTGATGAATGCCTCAGCTCTACTCTATTTGGGAAAACGCATTGAGGTTTTCGCGAGGTGGCCGCATTTGCCGCTGGTGTTCTTGTTTGCGGCGTGTGTCGGTGGCGCTGCTTCTGCAAGGTTCGTCGCTGCACCGTCCGTCGGTGCGTCGGGAGGATTGATGGGTTGGCTCGGATTCCTGTTGGTTTTTGAAACACTGCATCGCCAACTCGTACCACGGCGGGCGACACGCCGTCTGGCTGCTGGTGTCGTGGTGACGGCATTGA
>JAAURL010000247.1 GCA_012032235.1 Akkermansiaceae bacterium
ACAGATTCTTCAGTTAGAAATGGAGAAGAAAGCACTCGAAAAGGAAAGCGACAAAGCCTCCTCGCGCGTTTGGACAAAGTCAAAGAAGAGCAAGCAAATCTCCGGGAGAAATCTTCAGCTCTCATGGCGCAGTGGCGAAATGAAAAAGCGATCATCGATCAAGTCCGCGCTGCTCAGGAGAAAATCGAATTACTCAAGGGCGAAGCCGAACGCGCCCAACGCATCGGCGATCTAACAAGAGCCTCCCAAATCACTTATGGAGATTTGCCGGAGGCGAATCGAGAATTGGAAGCCGCTAAAAACCAACTTGCGAAACGCCAAACTCAAGGCTCACTCCTCGTCGAGGAAGTCACTGAAGACGATATTGCTCGCATCGTTTCCTCTTGGACGGGAATTCCAGTGAATCGCCTACAGGAAGGAGAGAAACAAAAGCTGGTGACGATGGAGCAACGATTGGGGGACCGTGTGGTCGGCCAGAAGAAAGCAATCCGAGCTGTGGCCAACGCAGTCCGTCGTGCAAGAGCTGGACTTCAAGATGAAAATCGCCCGATAGGCTCCTTCATTTTTCTGGGACCGACAGGCGTCGGGAAAACAGAACTTTCAAAAGCGCTAGCAGAATTTCTCTTCGATGATGAAGGCGCGATGGTCCGCATCGACATGTCAGAATACATGGAAAAGCACAGCGTCGCTAGGCTCATCGGAGCTCCTCCCGGATACGTCGGCTATGAAGAAGGAGGTCAGCTGAGCGAGCGTGTCCGGCGGAAGCCTTACTCAGTAGTTCTTTTTGACGAGATTGAAAAAGCACATCCTGATGTCTTTAATGTGCTGCTCCAAGTTTTAGACGATGGCCGCATCACAGACGGCCAAGGCCGCACCGTGGATTTTAGAAACACCGTGCTGATCATGACTTCCAACATCGGCTCTCAGTTTATCCTGAATGAGGAAAATGCTGAACAACGTGAAGCGAAAGTCACTGAAGCCCTGCGTGCGCATTTCCGTCCTGAATTCCTGAATCGCATCGATGAAACGATTATTTTTGACCGACTGGAGCGCAATGAAATCACCACGATTGTGGATTTACAACTAACCAGAGTGCGCCAGCGGCTGGCAAAGCAAGGACTGAGCCTCGCTCTGACCGAAGCGGCGAAAGAACACATCGGCGCTCTGGGGTATGATCCGATTTACGGCGCACGGCCACTGAAACGTGTCATCCAAAATCAACTGCTAGATCCACTCAGTCTCGATCTCCTTGATGGCAAATTTATTGATGGGGACGCAGTGCAAGCCGATCTCGAAAATGGACAGCTTGTTTTCAAAAAGTAACTTTTTTCAGGCGGCAACAGGGAAAAAGTATCATGCATCGATTTAAATAAGCAATACGAACGACCCCACTCTTTTGTATCGCGCTAATCGCCAGCCTGAACTTTGTGATTCTTATCTGCCCTTTGGGGATAGGGTCGATTTTAATCAACAGCCGAAAATGAAATCATGAACTTTTAAAATACTGAAGCAATCAATCCCTGATCATTTCTTGGCTTTGCCGGTCAGTTTGATTGTAATGAGGTTTTTATCTGAAGAGTTACTCTTGATATTGAGAGTTGCGCTTTTGGTGCCTTTGGATTTCGGTTTAAAAGTAATCTTCAACTTTGTAACGGCGCCTGGGGCGAGGCTCTTTTCTGATGGTCTTGAAATGACGAAATCCCCTTTTCCTTTGCCAGAAGCGGAAAAATTCAAGTCCTTTAAATTCTCCATGCTAGTGTTTGTTAGTGTGATAGTTTTGGCCTTGCTTTTTTTGCCAACTTTTACGGGCTCGAAACTAGTAGTCGCGCCATCTTCAATGATTCCATTGTTCGTCGATGCGGAAATTTTCGAGAGGCCGATCACCGGTGTGCTCAACTGAAATTGCGGCAAGAAGCCTCCGCTGATGCCTGGGAGCGGATTGATTGAGAAATCATTCCCGAAAGATGCTGTGGCCCGGACATTCGCCTGCGAGGGCACGCCACTTGCCGGGAAGCTGCCACTTTCTTGGGTCTGGGGCGCTATGGAGAAGATGAGCTGGTTGCCATCGGCGCTCCAAGTGACGCCTAGCGGATAGTTGCCCTGCGCAAATTGGGCGCGTACCGTGCTTCCATTTGCATCAGCTACGATGAGGCGCGCAAAGGCGGGGGCCCTGAGGAGAGCGGCGTCGGGAAAGAAGATATCGAAGTAAGCGAGAGCCCTTCCAGAAGGGGAGAACGCAGGGGAAGATCTGGATCGAGCCGGAAAAGTCCGAGTTAAGCGTGGGCGAGGTGAGCTGCTGGGCGCGGGCGAACGCGCCGTTTCCCTGCCGGGAGTAACGGACGAGGCCGATCGCCGGGGCACATTCGGATTGCCGGGGGCGATCGTGATATAAGCAGAAGTGACGAAAGACTGGCTATCCGGCGTCCAACTCATACCGACGAATTCGGAAAAAGTGAAGTCGTGAAGCGCGCCGCGCCCTTCCTCAATGGCCGCAAACAGGCCGCTGCTGGTATTGGCGACGGTCAGGTTGTTCGCCCGCCGAGGCTCAGCGTTACCCGTGCGGGTGGTGAGACGGTTTGAAAATACGACGAATTGGCCGTCAGGTGAGCGGGCGCTGAATTCGGGGATGAACGTGTTCACCATCGGGACGCCCTGCGGCTGGTTCACGAAGGAATTGAAATCGACGAGCTTACGGGTCCGGCCTGTAGCACGGTCGAAGCTGTAGAGGTCGGAACTCGGGAGCAACTGGGTGACCGCCCCAGTAGGGTCGGGCGAGGAAAACGTGATGAAGCGGCCATCGCGAGATAGCGAGGCGTAGTTTGTTTCAGCGAGGCCAGTATTAATCGAGGTCACCGCGCCACCAGGACTTGCCTGCTGGAAAACGTTAGACGGGACACCAATGGGGCTGTTCGTGAAGGAAAATACGATCTGAGCAGAAGAAGGCGCAACAGCGGCTATCATTAAGGAGGCGAGGAATGTTTTCATGATCGAATCAAATTCTAACTATTGTTAATTTCTATATACATCGTATAGACTCAATGAACTCCTCGAACAAGATTTTCCCATCCAATTTTATTCGCGCGGAAAAAGTCTTGCTAAGAAAATTATTCTAGGCGGCGACAGGGAAAATGCATCATGTATCGATTCACCTAAGCGATACGAATGACGCCACTCCTTTTCAGCTGTGACAATGCAACCTGTGCGGTTCCGGATATATACCAAACTATCTTTTCGGGGGAGGAAGAAGTATTGAGTTCTCTCGAAGGTTGGGAACCGGGAGCACTGAATAGCGCAGGGATTGGCGATGAAATTCAGAACGCAGTCGATCCATGGAGATGTGACGCGATTGCTCATTGATTTGAGCAAAGATGGCGATGCACGCTGGAGTCGCTTTTCCAAAAAGTTGCCTGAAGCACACGTGCGAAACTGGTGGAAGCGGCGATG
>JAAURL010000248.1 GCA_012032235.1 Akkermansiaceae bacterium
CGTCGTTGATGGCGTTTGTTTTATCGAAAATGGAGATCGCACCAATCGTAAAAAAGCTCGTTTAAAGTATCTAGTCGATGACTGGGGGATTCCTAAAACTTTAGAAGAAACCTCGAAAAAACTAAACTTCGCGCTGCGCTATTTCCCATTGGAATCTTGCGAGCCTTCCCTGCCGAAAATCAAACACGGCCACCTCGGTATTCATCCGCAAAATGATGGGAAAAACTATCTCGGCGTGCTCACGCCTGTAGGCCGTATGTCCTGTCAGCAGATGCGCGATATTGCCGACATCGCTGACCGTTACGGTCGTGGAGAACTCCGCCTCACCGTCTGGCAAAACTTGATTATTCCGGGAATTCCTGACGATCAGCTAGAAGCTGCCACCGCTGCAGTTTTAGCGACAGGTTTCGACTATCGCCCAGCTGCGATCACCGGCGGCATCATTGCCTGCACAGGTAGCCGGGGCTGCAAATACGCAGCTGCCGATACCAAAGGAAACGCAGTCGATCTCGGCAATTATCTCGACTCACGCGTCAAGCTCGACTCCCCTGTCAATATCCACCTAACAGGATGCAATCACTCCTGCGCCCAACACTACATCGGCGACATCGGCATGATGGGCGTGAAGGTGAAAAACACTGCGGGAGAATCTGTCGATGGCTACAACATCGTTCTGGGCGGTGGAGTCGATGATACCCAAGCCGTCGCCCGGGAAATTTGGAAAGGCATCGCCTACACGGACGTGCCACCGATGATGGAGAAACTGTTAGTTTCCTATCTCGCCAAACGCATCGATGGCGAAACTTTTGCTCAATTCACCAACCGCTATTCACCTGAAGAGCTTCAATCACTTGTAGCCTAATACTTTTATGTCACGTCTCACACTCCCACCAAACGCACCTTTTTCTGGAGCGCAAAAAATGTGGCTCAAAGGATTTCTCGACGGTGTTTCCTCCGTAATCGTTCCAGCTTCCGGCGGAAGCTCTACACAATCTACAGCTCCCACTGGGCTTCCCGTCACGATTCTCTGGGGTTCACAAACGGGAAATTCGCAAGGCCTAGGCAAAAAGCTCAGCAAATCTCTCGCCGCGAAAGGCCACTCCCCCACCCTGCGCGATATGGCAGAAGTTTCTCCAGCAGATCTTACGAATGCAGAAAATGTGCTGATCATCACCTCCACTTACGGCGATGGAGAACCACCTGATAACGCTGCTGCACTTCATGCTGCGCTGCATGCTGATGATGCACCGTTACTCGAAACAGTCAATTTCGCGGTCCTTGCCCTCGGGGATTCAAACTACGCAGAATTCTGCAAGTGCGGGCGTGATTTTCATAATCGCCTAACAGCGCTTGGAGCAAAACCACTGATACCGATCATCGAAGTGGATGTCGATTACGACGAGCCATTTGCCAATTGGACGAAGCAACTTGAACAAGTCCTAGTCGCCTAATATCTTCTCAGCTACATTTTCTAACAAAATCCGTGCCCGCTACTCTTCAACGCTTGCCCTCTCTCAAAGAGAAATCGCAGCAAAAGATTGAGAGTCGCAATTTAATCGATCAACTACTGGCGGAACAAAAACAACTGCAGACGCCTGTTGCGAAATTTTCCGAAGTCCATCACCGCCGTGCTCCTGATCTAGCAGATCACTATCGCAGCCTCATTCCACTTACCAAACCCGGTAGCGGAGAACAATATGCTTTCGAAGTTTCGCTCGACCGCTGCACAGGCTGCAAAGCTTGCGTTTCCGCCTGTCACTCGCTCAACGGCCTCGATGATGGTGAAGCTTGGCGTGATGTTGGCTCCTTGTTAGGCGGGCAACAAACTCCTGGCTGGCAACAAACGATCACGACTGCATGTCATCATTGCGCCGATCCCGGTTGTCTCAATGGCTGCCCAGTGGGTGCTTATGAAAAAGACGCAGACACAGGCATCGTCCGACACTTGGACGACCAATGCATCGGTTGCTCGTATTGCATTTTAAAGTGTCCGTATGATGTGCCGAAATATTCCAAAAAACGCGGAATTGTTAGAAAATGCGATATGTGCCATCAGCGCTTGGCCGAAGGAGAAGCTCCAGCCTGTGTCCAAGCGTGCCCAACTGAAGCGATCCGCATCGTCAAAGTCCCGACTGGATCGACTGTGGATCCACAGCCTGCTTCGCTGTTAGGAAATACAGCGATCACTCAGCCAACCACTCGCTACATCGGACGGGAAATCCCAGACACCGCAGTTGCCGCGGATCAGGACGCTTTAATTCCACAGCACGCACATTGGCCATTGGTCCTCATGCTCATGCTGACACAGGCCGGAATCGGGATGCTCTTTGTAGCTCGCGGCAACCTAACAATTACACTCACGGGCGCTACGATTTTCTTCGCCGGAATGGGAGCATCTGTCTTCCATCTGGGGCAGCCGCTGAAGGCGTGGCGATTTTTCCTCGGCCTGCGCACCTCATGGCTATCACGGGAAATTCTGGCTTTCTCGATGTTCGCACCGATCCCTCTCGTGTTGTGTGCCCTTCTGTTTCTGCCCGATTTCCCATTTAAAAATATCATCTCCCTCCTAACTGCTGGCTCGATGATTCCTCTGGGATTGATCGCGGTGTTCACTAGTGTGATGATCTATCATGATACTCATCGCTCTCTCTGGCGATTCCCGCGCGGGGCGATGCGTTTCTTTGGGACTGTCGCCTCCTTCGCAGCTTTAGGGAATTTAATCATTCAGGAAAATCTAACAGCGCAGTTACTTTTCGCGGGAGCTGTCATTTTGAAATGATTCCTGAATTTCTCTTCTGGAAACGATCAGGAAATGGAGACGCTCCATGGTCTCCAGATACGCACAGTGTTAGACTTCAGTTAGGGCCGCTGAAAAGTATCACGGTCTTGCGCTTTTCTCTGGCGCTCATCTCTATCGTAGTAGGAATGGTCTATCCATGGTTCGCATTACCGCTACTTTTGTTAGCAGAACTTTTTGAACGGCAACTGTTTTTCCAATCCGTCCAGGCGCCGAAAATGCCAGGGAGTTTTGGCCCAAAAATCGGGCATTGAGTCGGGAGGGAGAAATTACGTATCTCCCACAATTTCCTCAGGCTCAATATCGGCACGTTGATAGCTTGAAACTGCAGCTCTCACCATTGCCACTGCACTTTCCCGTTCATCGTGGATGACTTGCACGCCCAGCTCTCTCAGGCGAGTCACTTCGTTCGAACGCGCCTCTCGAGGAACTTCGCCACTGCCTCGACAGCGGCAGCGTCGGTCTCCTTGGCCGGGTAGTGCATCTTGGGCTTGGCCAGCTCTTTCACCATCTGGTCCTGCACCCGCTTGAAGTCGGCCTCGGTGAAGGCCGGGCTTGCGGATCACGTCGGCCCAGATCTCCAGCGCCTGATCCAGCGTGGGCTTCAGCGTCGGTGAGCTGGACGCGGAGCTTTCCCCGCCGCCGCC
>JAAURL010000051.1 GCA_012032235.1 Akkermansiaceae bacterium
CTTGATTCGGGGGTGCATACTTCCAGCGTGCCATTTCCAGCATCCTGCCGGGAATTCTTTAAATCTGGAATTAGATTTGCGCTGCGCGGAGGCTTTTCAAAACCCTTCCGCAAGGATGCGGAAGGGAGCACGCTAGAAGCGTGCGCCCCCCCTACTAAAAATCTAATGAATTGTGAAAGAGCTCTGATGTATTTTATCGACGCGAATGACCGATCATTTTTTTCAACATCGCACTGAAAGCTTCGGCTTTTGCAAGTTGTTCTAAGCTCAAATGCATTCGATAACGCCAATTAAATGGCATGATGGAAGGCACATTGATACGCTCCATTTCGGGTGCTGGATGGCGTAACTGCTCATCGATGGCTAGCAAATCTTGTAGGGGAAAAATCGCCCACATGGCAGGAGATTCCAGATGTTGCAGAATGATCTGTCTGGCCACTTCTCCTGACAGATCAGATTCCGGTGAGGCGATATTGAGCATCTGCTTGGCAAATCGCGCAGTCAATTCGGCATCTTCTCTCCACCAAGCTCGCAAAGTCGGCATGTCGTGGGTCGATGGGCTCACTACACTCAGGTAAGATGTTTTTCTAGGATCTAAAAATTCGCTCTCAGCACTCTTTGGCATTCGCTGAATTTCTAGCGAAAGAATGCCTAATTGTTTTAAAACATCCGGCACGCAGTTTGGCACCATCCCCAGATCCTCACCACAGAGCAGCATGGAGCTGGCACGACGCATCGCTGGCAATTTCTCATAACCATGAGCTTGCCAGAAATCTTCCTGACAACTGAAAAAATAGTCGACATAGAGCTCACGCAACTTCTCCTGCGTTCTAGTATCTAACATTTCGTAGGAGGATGTTGTTTGCATCATGCACCGCGGATGAAACAGTTTCCCTTTTGAATTTGGCACTTCGAAGAAGAGCACATTGCTCGCGCAATCCAAGAGCCCATCTCGGATTTCCTCATCGCTGACAAATTCCATGATCTGCCGCTGGGAGAAAACTTCCTCACGGAGTTGATAGAGCCCAGGACATACCACGTCGAGATGCTTTTCCTTCACGCTCTGCAACTTCTTACCGAAGCGCATTTTCAAAAAACCTTCTAATAGATAAGGTTTGCAGAAACGGTCAAAATCAAAGTCGATTCCACGTTCCGAAAACTCATCAATATGAATCGGCAACGCTGGATCAAAATATCCCATAATGCCTTCCACCTGATTTGTCGGCACCTGCCAGATCCGGAAAAAACCGAGGATGTGATCGATGCGATAGGCATCAAAATAGCGACTCAACTGCTCAAAACGTCCACGCCACCATGCATAGCCATCCCGTCGCATGACTTCCCAATCATACGTTGGGAAGCCCCAATTCTGGCCTTTTACTGCAAAGTCATCTGGCGGTGCTCCTGCTTGAGCATCCATTTTAAACAAATGTGGTAATGACCACGCATCCACGGACCGACGATCAATTCCAATCGGCAAATCTCCTTTTAAGGCAATCCCTTTCCGGTGCAAATGATCGACCACGCTCGTCAGTTGGTGATCGAGCTCACATTGTAGCCAGATATAGTAGGCAGCCTTCGAGAAGTCTGGATGATCATTTTCTGATAGTCCAGCAACACGCTTGCGATCATAATCCTTCCACTCTTCCCAACGAGAAAAATCTGCAGTGCCATAGTGATCACGTAACACGCAAAAAGCCGCGTAAGGAATCAGCCATTCGCGGTTTTTTTCTAAGAAAATTTGATAACGATCTCCCGCTAAAATCACCTCTTGATGTGCTGTGAAAATTTGCCGAGTCAATTTCCATTTCACGCTCATCACAGCTTCATAGTCCAGCTGATGCAGCTCGTTGAGTTGAGCACGAGCTACCTCAATCTCTGATAGGAATCCAACAGGCATCGGATAATCCAGATCGTCTAGCCGCAGATAGATCGGATGCAGGGCGAAAATACTAATCGCTGAATAAGGATAGGAATCCGTCCAATCGAATGATGAAGTTGTGTCGTTAATGGGTAAAATCTGAATCAACTTCAGACCCACATTTTTCGCCCAATCTGCCAATAGTTTCAGATCCGCAATTTCACCCACTCCCAGTCCGGATTGACTGCGTAAAGAGAAAATAGGAATCGCAACTCCTGCGCCTTTAGGAAGTTCTGTGCCATCGCGACGATAGCCTTCGTCGCTCACCACTGTCATCTGCCGGGATGAATATCGGCGCGATGGAATGATCCGATTTTCACCGCACTCCAGGCTCACCGCACGGCGTAGATGACAATCGAACAAACCATATTTGTATTCTAAATCTATATCTTCGGGGAGATAGAGACTCGCCTTCCAAACATTGGGAGCAATCTCTAACAACGGCACTACGGAACACCAATCCCAGCCTCCCAATTCATGAACATTTCCAATTAAACACGGCACATGATCAGCAGGTACAGATGCCATCCGCAGTTGGAAAAGGTGATTGTCATGACTAGAAGTTTTTAGCGTTTGAAATGGCCCGCGCTGCGGCAGAATCGCTTTAAACGCATCCGTCTCAAACGCATAATCCACCGTCCCTGCAGAGCACCATGTATCTAGCAAAAGCAGCTCATCTGTCGCTTTCGGGATGATACTTCGCGGCAACCATTCGTCTAATTTTACGCCGTTTTGCTGTCGCAGTTGATAGTGATAGACAGTTGGCAAATTTTTCTCCCTATCAAAATCTAACGAGACTTCCCATTGCTCATGATTCAGCCATTGCATCGGCACGGCTTTCGTCTCTCTATCTGTATAAATCAGCCACAACGATTGACCAAGAACCGTGTGATAATTGACGCGAAAGACGATCTTCATGAGTGCGGTGGTGCGGAGGAAAGGGGCAGCGCGAATTCCGCACTGCATTTTTTATGCCTGAGATGCTTTTTGTAGCAAACGCAAGCGCTCCAAGGCCGCTCCGTTAGAAATTAATTCACGTGCTGTCTCAATGCCATCGCCGATGTGGTCTGCCAGACCCGCACAGGCCAGCGCAGCCCCGGCGTTCAGCAAGACCATATCGCATTTTGGTCCCGTTTCCTTGCCAGATAAAATCGCTTCTAAAATGATTGCATTCGTTTTGGCATCTCCGCCCTGGAGAGCCTCCACCGTTGCCACTTCCATCCCGAAATCATTGGGGTGAATTTCCTCATCCTCCAGATCCTGCATTGAGCCTGCTTTACAAATCCGCGTCGGCCCCATCAGGCTGATTTCATCCACTGAACGGCCATCTGCCGTCGTGCCATGAGCCACCCAGGCACTCTCGCGGCCCAGACGCTGTAAGATTTCCGCAAAAGCCGGACACAGATTACTATTGAAAACACCAACTAGCTGACATTGCGGCCGCGCTGGATTAAGCAACGGTCCGATGAGATTAAAAATCGTTTTTACACCTCTTGCCGCTAGCGATTTCCTCACATTCACGACCGCTTTAAATGCCGGATGATACATCGGCGCGAACATGAAGCCCACCCCAGCCTGCTCAACACATCGGCGGAATTGATCGGTAGATCCATCGATCCGCACGCCCAGTGCTTCTAGCACATCTGCTCCGCCACTTTTCGAAGTGATCCCGCGATTTCCGTGTTTCACCAAAGTCGCACCTCCCGCTGCCGCGACAAACATCGCCGTGGTAGAAACATTGAAAAGATCCAGCTGATCTCCGCCCGTTCCGCAGACATCCAGCAGCGGTCCATCCAGCTGCAATAGCCCCAGATGGGATCCACCGCCTGACTCAAGAACGCCTCGACAAAACCCGCGATTTCTCCCGGCGTCTCTCCTTTCATTGCAAGCGCTTCCAGCAACCGCTCCTTTTTAGAGTCTAGCGCTGCCGGATCTAAGAGCAGATGCGCCGCCACCTCCACTTCACGCGGCGAAAGTTCCTGTTTGTGTTCTAGGTGTAAAATCAAGGCGTCCATGACAGAAAGAAGCCTAAACGCCTTTGCAAGTTAGGACCAGAACGAAGGAATAAAAAACTCCGATCCAGAAACGGATTCTGGAGAAGCATTTCTCCGCACCAGCCGCTAATAACCTCCGCGCTTTTCAATCAACTTCTTTTTTCAAAAACTCTCCACAATCCAGATTTTTGGCGGAATTCTCTGGCCCTCTTCGGACATTTTCCCAACTTATTCACATTGGAAGCCTGAAATAATTTTCACGGCTGATTCGCTCTCATCAAACGCAAAAAGGGAGAATTTTGATTGTTAATAACTTGGGAGTAGTTGTGTGTGACGTTTTAGTAACATTGTATTATACTCGTTTTCAACAATTTAGAAATTTAACAGGCGTTTTAATCTAGCAATGGGTGGCGATAACTCTCTAAGACATTTCCGTCACTTAATGAAAGTTCTAACGAACCAGGGTAGAGAAAATCCGCAGAATCAAAGGCTGGAAGAGATTCTCCCCAAGTTATTCACAGCCTCGAAATAGTGGCCGCGATCACTGGTCGCCGCTGCATTAAAAGCATGAAAAGAGGAACAATTTTAGACTGGAAGATTCACGGTGCTGATTTCTCCCTAGCGGCGACCAGTGATCGCCACCACGGCATTCGCTATATTTCCTCCGGAAATGCTTTTGACCATGGGAGAGGGATGGCCTACACCACTGGCACATTTTGAATAACATGTCCCAGGCTCCCACCATTATTTATACGAAGACCGACGAAGCTCCAGCTCTCGCGACTTACTCTTTTCTTCCAATCGTCCAAGCTTTCACAAAGCACTCCGGCATCGCAGTGGAGACCCGGGACATCTCGCTGGCGGGCCGGATCATCGCCCGTTTCCCGGAAAATCTGACGCCGGAGCAACGCATCCCAGATGCTCTCGCAGAGTTAGGGAAATTAGCCACGCAGCCGGATGCGAACATCATCAAGCTGCCAAACGTCAGTGCCTCCGTGCCACAGCTGATCGAAGCAATCACCGAGCTTCAGGGGAAAGGCTATGACATTCCAAATTTCCCGGCTGACCCGAAAACTGACGCGGAAAAGGAAATTCGCACGCGCTACGACAAAATCAAAGGTAGTGCTGTGAACCCAGTGCTGCGCGAAGGAAACTCCGACCGCCGTGCACCAAAGGCAGTCAAAGAATACGCCCGGAAAAATCCGCACTCCATGGGAGCCTGGTCCGCCGATTCCAAAACCCGCGTTGGTACGATGGGGAAAAATGATTTCGCCTCGAATGAGAAATCCGTCACCGTGAGCGAACCGACGAGCGTCAAAATCGAATTCACCGCAGCCGACGGAACCGTCGCCGTTTTAAAAGAAAAGACCGCACTGCTTGCAGGCGAAGTCATCGACGCCACCGTTTTAAGCAAAAAACACCTCGTTGCGTTTTTCACCGAACAAATCGCCCAAGCCAAAAAGGAAAATCTGCTGCTATCGCTGCACATGAAGGCAACGATGATGAAGGTCTCCGACCCGATCATATTCGGTCACTGCGTCGCGGTTTTCTTTAAAGATTTATTAGAAAAGCACGCAGCGACTTTCTCGGAAATCGGCGTGGATTTGAGAAATGGTTTTGGCGACCTCGTTAGCAAAATTCAGAACTTACCTACTGAGAAAAAATTAGAGATCGAAGCCGACATCCAAGCTGCCTACACGACTGGTCCTGCTCTAGCGATGGTGAATTCCGACAAAGGAATCACCAATCTCCACGTGCCCAGCGATGTCATCGTGGATGCATCCATGCCAGCGATGATCCGCTCATCCGGCAAGATGTGGAATGCTGAAGGCAAGCTGCAAGACACTCTCGCACTCATTCCTGATAGCAGCTATGCAGGACTCTACGAAGCGACACTGGATTTCTGCAAAAACATGGAGCTTTCGATCCCAAAACCATGGGCACCGTGCCAAACGTCGGCTTGATGGCGCAAGCTGCGGAGGAATACGGCTCCCATGATAAGACTTTTGAAATCCCGGCAGACGGCACGGTGAGAGTGATCGATTCTAACGGGAAAATTTTACTAGAACACGCGGTGGAGACTGGCGACATTTGGCGTGCCTGCCAGGTGAAAGACGCGCCGATTCAAGACTGGGTAAAACTGGCCGTAGGCCGTGCCCGTGCCACGATGACACCTGCCGTTTTCTGGCTAGATGAAAAACGCCCGCACGATGCCCAGCTGATCGCCAAGGTGAAAACCTATCTCGGCAATCACGATACCAGCGGCTTGGAAATCCACATTTTAGCTCCGCCCGCAGCGACTGAGTTCACTCTCGCTCGTCTGAAAGATGGCAAAGACACCATTTCAGTCACCGGAAATGTGCTGCGCGATTACCTAACCGATCTTTTCCCGATTCTAGAACTGGGAACCAGTGCCAAGATGCTATCCATCGTGCCGCTGATGAATGGTGGCGGATTATTTGAAACTGGCGCAGGTGGATCTGCGCCGAAACATGTCGAGCAATTTACCCAGGAAAATTACCTCCGTTGGGATTCGCTCGGTGAGTTCCTCGCACTCGCCGTTTCCTTTGAGCACCTCAGCGAAACGATGCACAATCCAAAAGCAAAAGTCCTAGCCGATACGCTGGACGAAGCGACTGGGAAGTTCCTCATCGAAGATAAATCCCCTGCCCGTAAAGTCCCCGGTATCGACAATCGAGGCAGCCATTTCTACCTGACACTTTATTGGGCACAGGCACTGGCTGCACAAAATAGCGACACCGAACTCAAGGAGATTTTTACTCCTATCGCTGCCGACCTAACAACGAACGAAGCGAAAATCGTGGAAGAATTGTTAGCGGTTCAAGGTAAGCCAGTAGACATCGGCGGCTACTATCAGCCGAATGACGAGCTAGCCTTCCCCGCAATGCGTCCTAGCGCGACATTTAATCAAATCATCGCGGGGATTTAGGCGATGCCTATTCACCGATGCAGAGACTCTAGTTAGTGATCCATGATGAAAACAATCTTCGCCGCCATACTCGCTCTAGCACTCTGCATCGGTTCAGGAATCGCCGTGGAAACACCACCTGCGACTCCTGCTTCATCTACATCAAGCTCCACGAAACCAAAGGATACGCGGCTGCCCGGGGTCGCGCTGGCGGAGGGCATTTCTCAAATCACCGGCACGGCGATCTCTCCGCTGTTAGGCGTGAGTGCAGTGGGAGCCTGGCAATACTACCACACGCCCAAGGCTGAGCGGAAGGCATTGCCTTGGTTCTGCCACCCGGGATTTTGGGGAGCTGGATTCGTAATTCTCTCGATCTGCCTGCTCAAAGATTTGTTAGGAACCGTGACGCCCGCACTTTTGAAGAAGCCATTTGATATGGTGGAGCTATTTGAAAACAAAGCGAGCGGGCTGGTTGCTAGCGCTGCGTTTGTGCCGTTCATCACTGCGCAGATCGCCGAGAACTTTGGAAAAACACAGGCGCATCTTTCCACGTCATCCAATCTACAACTTGCCTCAATTCTCCCGATCGCTTCGGTGGATCTTGATGCACGCTTACTTGCAATGCCGCTGGGAATCGTCGCATTTCTCGTGGTTTGGTTGATGGGTCACGCGATCAATGTGCTGATCTCGATTTCTCCTTTCAGCCTGATCGATACGATGCTGAAGACCTCTAAAATGCTACTGCTGTCGGCAGTTTTGCTCTTTTACACGATCCACCCATTTCTCGGCGCAGCGCTTTGCTTGTTGCTGATTTTAATCGCTGCGATCCTCGCGCCAACAGCATTTCGGCTCGCTGTATTTGGCACTATGTTTGCCACCGATACGCTCCTCCCATGGCGAGCCCGCCGACACGTGGCACCTAGCGAAGCCCATGCTTTCGCGGCTCACCCGATTTCTAGAGCTACCACACGCACCTACGGTAGATTGATTCGTGCAGCAGATGGTTGCGTGAGTTTTCGCTATCGCCCATGGTTGATTCTACCAAAGCGCATCATTCAGCTGCCACCTGGCAAGCTCTCTATTTCTACGGGTGTTTTCTTTCCATCGGTGTTGCACACCCCAGAAGGATCAGAGAAATCCACCAGGATTCTCTACCTCCTCCCCCGCTACCGCAGCCATGAAAGGAGCATCGCAAAGCACTTAGAAATTTCTGATATCCGCGATAGCTCGTTGAGCAAAGGTTTCAAAGCCGCCAAGGCGTGGATCGCAGAGCTTTTTGACTTCGGTAAGAGTAGCTCTGGCCCGATAAAAAATGCCGATCTCCCGTGAAGAAAGATCGGCTTTTTTGAATGACGTGAAATGCAGCAAAAGCTGTGCACTTCTATCACGGTAAGTTCGTCACGCCCATCAGGAATTTGTCGCACTCTCTGGCAGCACCGCGGCCTTCATTGATGGCCCAAACGACGAGTGATTGGCCACGGCGGACGTCACCAGCAGCAAAAACGCCTTGGACGTTGGTCGTGAATTTACCGTGATCGGCTTTGATGTTGGAGCGGGCGTCCGTTTCGAGAGCGAATTTCTGAACGACTTCCGTTTCCGGACCAGTGAAGCCCATCGCGAGGAGAGCGAGTTGGCAAGGAATCACACGGAGAGTACCTTCGATGTCTTTCGGGACGAAGCGGCCTTGATCGTCTTTTGCCCACTCAATCTCGACGATTTCCAGACCTGTGAGTTTGCCAGATTCATCTTTGATGAAACGCTTTGTTTGAACCAAATAATGGCGCGGATCGCGGCCTTGGACAGCGGCAGCTTCTTCTTGGCCGTAGTCCATTTTATAGACTTTTGGCCACTCAGGCCACGGATTGTTCGCCGCACGTTGCATTGGCGGCTGAGGCATGATTTCTAATTGAATCACACTTTTGCAACCGTGGCGCAAGCTGGTGCCAACACAGTCAGTCCCCGTATCACCGCCACCAATGACGACAACGTCTTTACCCGTTGCATTGAGCGCTGGATTGGTCCCGTCGAAGTGGTGATCTAGTTGATAGCGTGTGTTCGTAGTGAGAAACTCCATCGCCATGTAAATGCCTTCAGCATCGCGATTTTCGATTGGCAGATCACGCCCAGCAGTCGCACCACAGCAGAGGACGACTGCATCGAAATCTTTCCGCAGGCGCTCAGCCGTCCACTCGGAATCTTTACCGATGAAGATGCCAGTTTTAAAAGTGATCCCCTCTGAAGCCATCAGATCAACGCGGCGTTGCACGACGAGTTCTTTGTCGAGCTTCATGTTAGGAATTCCATACATCAACAGGCCACCGATGCGGTCTTCCCGCTCGAAAACGGTGACGGCATGACCTGCTTGATTGAGCTGATCCGCGCAGGCTAGGCCAGCAGGACCGGAGCCAACGATGGCGACTTTTTTCCCAGTTCGGATGGCAGGAATTTTCGCAGTAACCCAACCTTCTTCCCAACCCCGATCGATGATCGCACATTCGTTATTTTTAATCGTCACCGGTGGTTCGATCACACCCAGAACGCAGGAACCTTCACAGGGAGCCGGGCAGACGCGGCCTGTAAATTCCGGGAAATTGTTCGTTTTGTGGAGGCGCTCGAGCGCTTCTTTCCAACGACCACGGAAGATTAGGTCATTCCACTCTGGGATCAGATTGTTCACCGGGCAACCGCTGGCCATTCCGGAAACCATGTGCCCGGTGTGGCAAAATGGCGTGCCGCAATCCATGCAGCGTGAGCCTTGGGCGCGTTGCTTTTTCTCCTCGGGGTGAATTTTAAATTCGCGCCAATTTTTGATGCGCTCGAGTGGTGCGGCTTCTGCGTCGGTGACGCGCTCCACTTCCATGAATCCAGTTGGTTTTCCCATTTTATATCAAGTTTACTAATTTTAAATTCTTGGTGAGACGCAAGACACAAGACTGGAAGATTTCAAAAGAAGATTCGATATTCACGATCTGATCTTGCATCTTGTGTCTTGAAGACTTGCCCCTTCCGTCATTTTCCCCCAGCGCTTGCTAGATCTTTGAGGTTTTCTTCAAAGGCGGCCAACGCGGCTTCGTCACCGGTGAGACCGAGTTTCTCGACTTTCTTGAATGCATTCAGCATTCGCTCATAATCGCGAGGCAGAACTTTGAAGAATTTTGGCAATTCCGCATTCCAGTTTTCCAACAAGAATTTGCCGCGTGGCGAATCGGTATACCCAACGTGTTTTTCGATTTCCGCTTTGACCAACGCGATGTCTTCATCCGCACATTCGACGAGTCGATACAGATTGATCATATCCTTGTTGAGGCGTTTTTCAAAGAGACCATCGACATCGTAGACATAGGCAACACCACCGGACATACCCGCTGCGAAGTTCCGCCCGGTTTCACCTAGGACGATGACTTGGCCGCCTGTCATGTATTCGCAACCATGGTCGCCAACACCTTCGACCACTGCTTTTGCACCAGAGTTTCTGACACAGAATCTCTCGCCAGCAATCCCGTTAAAATAAGCATTACCCGTAGTCGCACCATAAAGAGCAACATTGCCAATGATGATGTTTTCTTCCGGTTTAAAGCGTGCACCCTTTGGCGGATAGATGATAATTTTCGCTCCGGATAGACCTTTGCCCACGTAGTCGTTGGCATCCCCTTGACACGGAATGTCATGCCTGGTGGGCAAAACGCGCCAAGAGATTGGCCAGCACTGCCGTTGAATTTCAGCTCGATGGTGTCTTCAGGCAGGCCTTTTCCGCCGTAATTGCGGGAAATTTCACTACCCGTGATCGTTCCTACAACGCGGTTGACGTTGATGATCGGTAGCTCCACGCGGACTTTTTCACCACGCTCGATAGCTGGCTTACAAAGGGTGAGTAGGTGCGTGTTATCGAGCGCCTGCTTTAGGCCGTGGTCTTGTTCGATTTGCTGATAGGTTCCGACTTTATCGCCGACATCGGGTTTGTGGAAAACGCTCGTGAGATCGACTCCGTGAGCCTTCCAGTGTTCAGTCGCCTCGTTCGTATCGAGCACTCGACGCGACCAACCATTTCGTTGACGGTACGGAAACCGAGTTCAGCCATGATTTCGCGGAATTCCATGGCGATGAAAGTCATGAAATTGACGACGTGCTCTGGCTTGCCTTCGAAATTTTTCCGCAGAACTGGATCTTGCGTCGCGATACCGACAGGGCAGGTATTTTTCTGACAAACGCGCATCATTAAACAGCCCACTGTGACGAGCGGAGCTGTGGCAAAGCCGAATTCTTCCGCACCTAACAAGGCTGCAATCGCAACATCACGACCCGTTTTCAGCTGACCGTCTGTTTCCAAAACCACACGACTGCGGAGATCGTTCAGCAGGAGAATCTGGTTCGTCTCCGCGAGGCCAAGCTCCCAGGGAGCGCCGGCATTGAAGATCGAAGAAGATGGCGATGCTCCCGTGCCGCCGTCATGGCCCGCGATGAGAATGACGTCCGCGTGGGCTTTTGCCACACCCGCTGCGATCGTCCCGACGCCGACTTCCGCGACGAGCTTGACATTGATCCGGGCTCGCGGGTTGGAGTTTTTCAAATCATGAATCAATTCGGATAGATCTTCGATTGAATAAATATCGTGGTGCGGTGGTGGAGAAACGAGGCCCACTCCCGGTGTGGAGTGACGCACTTTTGCGATCCATGGATAGACTTTCGCCCCCGGCAGCTCGCCGCCTTCACCTGGCTTTGCTCCTTGGGAAATCTTGATTTGGATCTCGTCCGCATTGACGAGATATTCTCCCGTAACGCCGAAACGACCGGAGGCGACTTGCTTGATCGCGGAGCGTTTGCTGTCGCCATTTTCCATCGGGAGAAAGCGCTCTGGATCTTCACCGCCTTCTCCTGTGTTGGATTTCCCGCCGATGCGGTTCATCGCGATAGCGAGAGTTTCGTGAGCTTCTTGCGAAATCGAGCCGTAGGACATCGCTCCCGTTTTGAAGCGCTTCATGATCGACTCAATTCCCTCAACTTCTTCAATCGGGACCGACTTGCGACCGCCTTTGAACTTCATCAAGCCGCGTAGAGTAGAGATATTCTGACTCTGGTCATTCACCTTTTGAGCATATTGCTTAAAGATTTCGTAGCTGCCAGTGCGGGTGGATTTCTGGAGGAGATGGATCGTCTCTGGATTGAAAAGGTGGAATTCACCATCGCTGCGCCATTGATAGACACCACCGGCATCGAGAGCGGCTTCTTCCGTTTCGATGTGGCGATCCGGGAAAGCCTCGCGATGACGAATGAGGGATTCCTCAGCCACTTTATCGATGTCCGATCCTTCACAACGGCTGGATGTGCCACAGAAATACTTATTCACCAGCTCGGTGCTTAGACCGATCGTTTCGAAAATCTGCGCCCCACGATAAGATGCGACGGTGGAAATTCCCATCTTTGCCATCGTTTTCACGACACCCTTGATCGAGCCTTTCAGGAAGTTATAGACTGCCTTATCGAACGGCGTTTCTAACATGTCATCCTCGATCATTTTGTGGATCGATTCAAATGCCATATACGGATTGATCGCATCTGCACCATAGCCGATGAGGGTGGCGAAGTGGTGCACCTCGCGGGCTTCACCCGTTTCTAAGATGATGGAAACCAGCGTGCGAGTCCCCTTCCCGACCAAGTAATGATGGATGCCGCCCATTAGAAGGAGCGTCGGGATCGCCGCATTTTCCTTGTCGATATTACGATCTGACAAGATGAGCAGGTTATTTCCTTCTTCGATGGCCTTGTCGGCAGCTTTACAAACTTTGTCAAAAGCGGCTTCCAATCCCTCTCCACCTTGATTTGCAGGGAAAAGGGCATCGATCGTTGTAGCTTTAAAACCGTCTAACTGAATTTCGCGTAAGCGAGCGAGTGCTTCGTTATCGATCAATGGATTGTCGAGGCGGATCATGCGGCAGCTTTTCGGACCTGGCTGGAGGAGATTTCCTTCAGAGCCAAGGAAAGTTTCTGTGGAGGTTACGAGTTCCTCGTTGATACTATCCAGCGCAGGATTCGTGACTTGGGCGAAGATCTGTTTAAAATAGTTATAAAGATGTTTTGGCTTCTTGGAAAGCACAGCGAGCGGTGTGTCATTTCCCATCGAGGAAATCGGCTGCGCACCGCTGGAAGCCGTTGGCCCGAGCAACATGCGGAGATCTTCATAAGTGTAGCCGAA
This sequence comes from Akkermansiaceae bacterium, assembly GCA_012032235.1. Taxonomy (GTDB): domain Bacteria; phylum Verrucomicrobiota; class Verrucomicrobiia; order Verrucomicrobiales; family Akkermansiaceae; genus Luteolibacter. The sequence goes on from JAAURL010000051.1 coordinate 13,035, forward strand.
TGCTAGCTGGCGAGCCACGATCTTATCATTCTCGACAGTTTTCGATGCTTTCGCTGCAGGGAGATCGGCCAGTGTGATCCGGTTTTCTGCCAACCATTTTGCGTATGGCTTTGCGGAATAAACACGCTTTTTGACTTCCTCGTCGGGAACAATCCGACCTTCCTTCATGTCCACGAGGAACATTTTTCCGGGGCGCAGACGGCCCTTCTCCACGATGCTATTCGGATCTAAACTCGGCACGACGCCGACTTCAGAAGCCATGATGACCAGATCGTCATCCGTGACGTAATAGCGACTCGGACGCAGGCCATTGCGGTCCAGAACCGCGCCGATTTGCTGACCGTCAGAGAAAGTAATCGATGCTGGGCCATCCCATGGCTCCATCATGCAAGCGTGAAACTCGTAAAACGCTCTCTTGTCCTCATCCATCGTCGTGTGGCGCTCCCATGGCTCTGGGATCATCATCATCATCGCATGAACCAGATCATAGCCACCGTAGTGCATGAATTCCAACGCATTATCGAAACGCGCTGAGTCTGAGCCATCCTCATTGATGACCGGGAAAATGTCTTCGATTTCCGTGCCGAAAAGATCGGAAGCACATTGTGCCTGACGAGCTTTCATGAAATTCGCATTTCCCATCACCGTGTTGATTTCGCCATTGTGGGCGATAAAACGGTTCGGGTGAGCACGCGACCAGCTCGGGAAAGTATTCGTAGAGAAACGCGTGTGCATCAGCGCCAGTGCCGACTCAAAGTCAGGATCATGGAGATCCGGGAAATAAGTGGAAAGCTGGCAAGGTGTGAGCATTCCTTTATACACCATCGTCCGGGCGGAAAGATTGGTGACGTAGTGGTAATCCGCTCCCGGGAATGAATTTCCTTTATTCCCGTGGACATCACGGAACTGGTTGGGAACTTCGTTGTTGCGAATCCACGCGCCGACGCGTTTGCGGATCACGTAGAGCTTTCGCTCAAACTCCATCGGATCGGTGATGTCGTCACTTTTTCCGATGAAAACTTGCTTAATCGTCGGCTCGTAGCGACCGGAAGTTTTTCCGAGAATCTCGCTTCTCACCGGCACTGTCCGCCAGCCAAGGAATTTTTGGCCTTCGTCGCGGATTACGAGCTCGAAAACCTGCATCGCGACCTCACGAACCGCTGCCTCTGGCGAGAAAAACGCTAAACCGGAGCCATAAGAACCTTCTGGCGGCAGCTCCACGCCTTTTGCGGCCATTTCCCGACGGAGAAATTTATCCGGCATTTGGACGAAAATTCCCGCTCCATCACCCGTTGCTGGGTCAGAACCACTCGCTCCGCGGTGATCCATGTTCTCATTCATCGTCAATGTTTTAACGATGATATCATGTGACCTTTTACCCTTGAGGTGCGCAATAAATCCGACGCCGCAAGCGTCTTTTTCGCGTGACGGGTGCCAGAGGCCTTGAGGTTCAGGCCAGCCAAATGGAGATTTTTGCAGTGTGGGCATGGAGTAGTAATAGAAGAGAAATAATCCGAGGCAAGGGCGCCATTGTATTTCGGCTAGCGCCAGCCATCTAGGGAAAACGGGCGGTAATCTGGTACCAGCCCATTAAGCTGTCAAGACTCTGAGCAATATTTGGGCCGAAGGTATGATAAAATAAGAGCACTGGTGGCTATTTCTTGCCAATTAAGATCCATTTGTAATTTTGCTCCAGTGCCCGACGAACCATTTGAAATTTCCAGCTCCCGGATTCAGGACATGCCGAATGGCGAGCGACCACGGGAAAAGTTGGCAGCTTTAGGACCTGCCGCTTTGAACAATGCGGAGCTCATGGCGCTATTCATTTCCACGGGAACGAAAGGCCGCAGCGCCATCGACATCGGGAGGGATTTGATCGGGAAATATGGATCAATGAGCGCTCTCGGAAATTTAACGGTTTCCCAATTAGCAAAAGAAAAAGGCCTGGGACTGGCGAAGGCTTCGAAACTGGCAGCAGCTTTTGAGCTGGGAGCGAGAGTCGCCAGGGAGCAATTGCAAAGCATCCCGCTAGATTCTCCCGAGCGGATTTACGATTTATTCGCTCCGCAAATGCGGCAGTCCGGCCAGGAGCAAGTCATCTGCGCGACCATCGATTCTAGACTGTGCCACACCAGCAGTACCGTGATCTCGATGGGAACTGTAAATCAATCTTTGCTGCACCCTCGTGAGGTGATCCGGCCTGTCATCGCTCGCAGTGCTTACGGTTTTGTTTTGATTCATAATCACCCATCGGGAGATCCCAGCCCTAGTCCGGAGGATCATAAAGTCACTAAACTTTTGCTGGAAGCGGCTCAGTTGATGCAAGTTCGCTTTTATGATCATGTGATCATCGGGCGTCCTTCGCCGGGAAGACTTCCCTATTTCTCATTCTGTGCCGCAGGGATCATTCCTCGCCACCACTGAGAGGGAGATTCGGAAAAGTTGCTTTTCCCTACGCAGCACCGTAATTTCCCGAAGTCTTCATGATTTTCCGACTTCATCTTACCCGGAATTTACGCTCACTGGCCTTTATTCTGGTCTTTGGGGCGGTGTTGACGTTGTTGGGATTGATCCTTTGGGCGAATTCGACCGGACTGCCGCAATCTTGGCGGACTTCCATCGAGAAAGAAGTCGCAAAGAATGGCGTTTTCATCAAAATCGGCGGCTTGCAATATATCCCGCTGCGTGGACTAACGGCGAAAGATGTTCGCGTCTATTCCAGCGCAGAGCGAGAGCGGGAAATTTCCCGATTGCAGCGCATCACATTGGATTTCGATAAAACCAAACTGAGTCGCGGGAACTTCAGCCTAACCAAAATCCAGCTCCACCGTGCGCGCCTGACTTGGCCGGTGCATCCAGATGATCCGAACTCGGAAACGCTCAAGATCACGGGAGCCAGCGGCA
>JAAURL010000249.1 GCA_012032235.1 Akkermansiaceae bacterium
GTGAACTATTGGATCGGGAGAAAATTCGGGAGCTGGATGATGAGCAAATTTCCCCGGATTGTGAAGCCAAGCCACATTCAGAAAACCAATGAATTTTTTACGCAATACGGCGGGAAAACGATCATCATTGCCCGCTTTGTCCCGATTGTCCGCACCTTCGCTCCCTTTGTCGCAGGATCGGGAGAAATGGACTACCGCCGTTTCATGATGTTTAACGTAGTCGGCGCGGTCCTGTGGGTCGGGCTAATCTTGCCTGCGGGCTGGTTTTTCGGTGGCTTTGAAGTCGTGCAGAAAAATTTTGAACTCGTGGTTCTAGCGATCATCTTCATTTCCATTTTGCCGATGATCATTGAGATCGCCCGTGCGAAATTGAAGAAAACTCCCGACTAGCTTCTCTCACTATGCGTCATTACATCCTCTTGCTTTTTCTGGGATTAGCGATCGTCCGCGCGGACCAGACTCAGCTAGAAGCGTGGTTGAAACGCCAATCATCGATTACTTCTTTGGATGCGGCTTTCACCCAAGAGCGCAAACTCCCAGCATTGAAAAACCCGACGACCACGCCGGGTCGCCTGTCATTTTCCAAGCCTGGCAAAGTTCGTTGGCAGCTCGGTGAGCCGTTTGAAACCCTCGCCGTCTCAGATGGGAAGACACTCACGCTCATCGACGCTGCTTCAAAAACAGCCCGGCAAACCGGCGCGGATTCGCCACAGGCTGCACGCTTTTCGCTACTCTCGGGAAAAGCTTTTGAGTCCACCGAAGCATTTTACCAAGCCTTCGAAGTCACCGAATCCCGTGTCACTTCTGGCATCATTCAATACACGCTCAAACCAAAAGATCGGCGGATGCGATCACAAATTCCCTGGATTTTCCTAGATATCGATCCAACGAAAAATGAACTCCGTGCGCTGGAAGTGGAACTGCAAGACCAGTCTAGGCTGCGCACTATTTTTAAAAATCCACGCTTCAACCCAAAGCTGGAGGACTCGCTATTTCAGCCGAATCTATCAGGCTACCAGGTGAAATGATTCCCGCAAAGCGCCACGAAAAAGCTGTCTACATGACCCACTAGTCCTAGGAGTTTTTAGTCTATCGGCTGAGCCTCATTTTTCTCTGGGTGATGCTTCTTCTTGGGTGCATAGGCATGGATCACCATCACTGGGCAAGTGGAATGGCGGACGACTTGTTCCGCCACGCTGCCCATGAAAACCCGAGAAAGGCCCGTCCGGCCATGCGTGGATAAAACGATGAAGCGAGCATCGATTTCCTCTGCGATGTGACAAATAAATTGCCAAGGAGAACCAACTTCAACAACGCACTCGATCGGAATATCAAATGACCATTTATACTTACTTACTAGATTTTCTAATAGTTGTTGGGAATGTTTGATCTGAAGTTCGATGACTGGGAGATATGCAATCCTCGGATCTCCGGGAACCGCTAGGCTTTCTACGACATTTAGCAACGTAATCTTCATATTCGGATGGCTGGCGCGTAGTTCTAGGGCGGCATCGATTGCTTTGAGCGAGGCTTCGGAGAAGTCTGTTGGGATGAGGACGTTGTATGGTTTCATTGTTAGGTTTGGATGACGTCATCAGCTTGAGCGAAAAGTGCGTGGCTGTGTAGATAGAGAGTCACTTAGCGTTTATTAAGCATAATTGCTTATGCTAGTAGCTCGAAAGTCTTTCCAAGTTCGCGATTGCTTAGCATGGAATAAGTAATCGGCTTATTGTATGAAGTTCGCCTTGAAGTTATGCATAACTGTCATGAAAAAACTCATCACTGTTGTGCCTTTGTTGATTGCGATTGGGTTTTCTGCTTGCTCTGTTTTTCAGACGAAGAAAGAGAAAAATCCATATGCCGATGTAGAAAAGCCGAGCGAGGAAATGGCGAAAAGAGCGGGTGTGTCAAAAGATACACTCGACTTGGGATTTAGCGTTTACATGAGAAAATGCGGTGAGTGCCATGAGCATATGATGCCGCATAAAATTTCATCGAAGGACTGGCATGTGATCGTTCCTGGCATGGCTTGGAATGCTGGGATTGACCCAGTGGAGGAAAAGGCGTTGTTAAAATTTCTCATCGCCTCGCGCAAAAATGCGAATGAGCCGCAAAGCACACTCTCGAAGTAAGAAATGTGGAAATATAAAGATTTTCCTTATCCTGCTAAAGAATGTGGTGCTTGTGAGGGCAAGACTTCCTGGATGGCAATCGATATGAAAACCGTTACCCTCAAGCAAAATGAAAACGAGCCGACGGCTTCCTTTGCGAGTGATGATCCCATTGCTGCTCCTGCTTATGGGGTTAGGAATGATAGCGTGGCATTGGTATGATGATCAGCGTGAAGGAGTGGATGCGGCACGCAATCTCATCCGTGGTAGCGTGGAACTCAGCGTGCTTATTCTAACAGTTTTTATCGCGATGCACTATCTCATCACTCGCCGCGTGCAGCATCTCATGGATCAAACTTATGCATACGCCGAAGGTAGAGTTTTACCAGCACTTGCAGCTAAAGATGAGCTTGGTGATCTGTCTCATACGATCGAGCAAACGATGCAAAAGATGAAAGGCATGTCTCACGAGGTGAAAAATTTACGCGCGGCTCTGGATGAACATGCGATCGTCGCGATCACAGATCACAAAGGGAAAATCATTTTCGCAAATGATAAATTTTGTGAAATTTCTCAATACAGTCGTGATGAATTGATCGGCCAAGATCACCGTGTGATTAACTCAGGACATCATGTGAAAGATTTCTTCCGGCAACTGTGGCGAACCATCGGAAGTGGCCAAGTGTGGCGAGGCGAAATCAAGAACCGTGCAAAAGATGGCACGTTTTATTGGGTCGATACGACGATCGTTCCCTTCCTAGGTGAAGACGGAAAGCCAAATCAATATGTAGCGATCCGTGCAGACATCACGGCAAGAAAAATGTTAGAACGCCAAGTCATCGAAGTGGCAGAGCATGAGCGGCAGCGCATTGGTCGTGATATTCATGATGATCTTTGCCAGCGTCTAGCAGCTACGAAGATTCGTTGTGGTGTCTTAGCCCGCACTCTTGCCGCAGAGTCGCATGAGCAGGCTGCGACTGCTGCGGAGATCACCACTTCTCTAGCAGATGCGACTACTTTTTCCAGAACCTTGGCAAAAGGTCTCGCCCCGGTGACTGTCGAGTCTCAAGGCTTGATGGCAGCTTTGAAATCGCTTGCTTCATCCGCAGAGTTGCTCTTCGGGGTGAGTTGCCGCTTTGAATGCGAAGAGCCAGTGAATATAGATAACTCAGACGTTGCGATTCATCTCTTCCGCATTGCTCAAGAGCTCGTGACCAATGCTGCGAAGCATGCGCATCCGAGCTGGATCATGATTCGGCTGAGTGTGTTAGAAGGTCGGATTTGTCTT
>JAAURL010000250.1 GCA_012032235.1 Akkermansiaceae bacterium
GATCATTTGCGGACGCTCAGTTTCTCCATTGCAGACGGGATCATGCCCGGAAATAACGGGAGAAATTACGTCCTGCGGAGAATTTTGCGCCGTGCTGTTCGATATGGCCGCCAGCTTGGATTCTCAGGAGAAAAGCCATTCTTCGGCGCACTGGTGGAAACTCTCGTCGCCGAGATGGGCGCAGTTTTCCCGGAGCTGAAAAACCGCCAAGACGTCGTGAGACAAACGCTGGAAAACGAAGAAGCGAGCTTTAATCAAACGCTGGATCGGGGGTTGAAACGCTTCGAAGAAGCGTGTGTCGATCTTCAAAGGGGGGCGCACGCTTCCAGCGTGCAAAATTCCGCATCTTGCGGAATTTCTCCAGATGTAATCGCCGAAGGCGCTCTCTATTCCAAACGCGATCTCCCACACTTCGAGCGTCCGTGGGGGAAATATTTTATCACTTTTGCCACTCAAGACCACCTAGAGTTGTCTGAGAATTCGCGCCAAATTGTGCTCGACGCCATTCATCATTTTCACGGCTCTCGCTATATTCTCTCTGCTGCCGTTGTCATGCCGGATCACGCGCACATCCTGATTGAGCCGCAACCAAAGGCATGGGATGCGGAAAAAATCCGATCTTCTGGTCACTTGGAGATGTGATGCATTCGCTTAAATCTTTCACTGCGAATGAAATTAATAAGCAACTCGGGCGCACGGGACCAGTCTGGCAAAAAGAATCCTATGATCGATTGATTCGCTCAGATTCAGACTTTGCTGAAAAATTTGATTACATCATCACCAATCCGCAAAGATCGAGCCTAACAGAGAATGGGGCTTATCCGTTCGTGTGGTCACGAGGCTGGAGTGAGACTTCTCTGGAGCAACTGCGCGGCGATGCCGCGAAAATTTCCTCAGCCCTTCCGCAAGATGCGGAAGGGAGCACGCTGGAAGCGTGCGCTCCCCGCGAATTCTCTGGTGATCACGCATTCGAGCTCTACGACACCTTCGGCTTCCCGATCGACTTAACCGAGCTCCTTTGCGCAGAGCGCGGCCTCACTGTGGATATGCCGCGTTTCGAGAAACTCATGGAGCAGCAACAAGAACGCTCTCGTGCTGCGCAAAAATCCACCGTCGTCCGTGCTCTCGATATTTCCACCGAAGCAGTTACTGAGTTTGTTGGATTTGAACAGGATGAAGTCGAAGCAACGATCTTAGAAATCCACCCGCAGGAAGACTCGCTCTTCATCATCACCGACAAAACCGTTTTCTATTCAGAAATGGGCGGGCAATCGGGAGATACTGGAATTCTAGTAGCAGACGGCCAAGAAATCGAAATCACTGGCACTCAGCAAATCGGCAAAGCCCGCGCTCACATTCTCTCCAAATCTCAACTTCAAGTCGGCGACAAAGTCACGCTCACCCTCGATACCGCCCGCCGTCGCCCGATCGAAGCTCACCACACTGCGACGCACCTTCTCCACTGGGCGCTGCACGAAGTCGTTTCTCAAGACGCCGCGCAGCAAGGTTCCTCCGTCGATGAAAATCGCCTGCGTTTCGATTTCAATAGCGCTGCTGTCACGCCGGAGCAGCTCGCTGCCATGGAGGAAAAAGTCAACGCCTCCATCCAGGCCAACGATCCCGTTTCCTGGACGGAAGTCCCACACGCCGACATCAAAGGCCGCACCGACATCATGCAATTTTTCGGCGACAAATACGGCGACGTCGTCCGTGTGGTCCAGATCGGCGGTGCTCCCGGCTCCCTCGCCGGCTACTCCCAAGAACTCTGCGGTGGAACTCATGTCCGCCACACGGGAGAAATCGGCCTTTTCAAAATCAAATCCGAGGGAGCGATCGCATCCGGAGTGCGGCGCATCGAGGCGGTTTGCGGAGAAGCCGCCCACGCTTGGGTCGCCCACCTCGCTGCCGTCGAGACCCAGGAAATCATCGTCTCCCGGGAGAAACTCGGAGCAGCCAACCAACGCCTCACCGAACTGGGAGCGGAGCAAATTTCCATTTCCGCCACGGCGAAGTCGGGAGAAATCAAGGAAGCGGCCATCGAGGCGGAGAAACGTTTCAGAAAACTCCAAGCCGCCGCCGCCGCGAAAATGGCAGATGAATCTCTCGCTGAGCTCATCGAAAAAGGAGAACCGATCATCGTTTCTTTTGAGTCCGATGCCGCGCTCCTTCAAGAGCTCCAAAACGGCCTGAAAAAGAAAAATTTCCCGGGAGCAGCCTTACTCATCGTCGATGATGGCGAGAAACTCCATCTCGCCACTTATTGCGGCGAGGGCGCGCTGGCCGCAGGTCACAAAGCGGGAGATCTCCTCCGTGATCTCGCCGCTCTGGCGGGTGGAAAAGGCGGCGGGAAGCCCGATCAAGCCAGAGGAGCCGCCCCTGATCGGGAGAAATTGGAAGAAATCAAGGCTGCTGCAGCTGAACGTTTCAAAAATTAATTTCCCGCTCCTAGGTTGATTAAGCAGAGAGCGTTTGCACCGACGCTCCCTGGCCCTCTTTATTTTTCGTGCCATCTTATCGATTTCCTGCTTTCCCTCGCCGCGTCCACGCTAATTTTTTCTGCACATGTCCACTGAGCTGACCCGAAATTTCTCCATCATCGCCCACATCGACCATGGGAAAACGACACTTTCTGACCGCCTCATGGGAGCCACCAATACCGTCGCGGAGCGCGATGAAAAGGCCCAGCTCCTCGATGCGATGGATCTGGAGCGGGAGAAAGGAATCACGATCAAATCCCATCCCGTCGCCATGGAATATAAGGCCAAGGACGGGAAAACCTACAAGCTCAACCTGCTAGACACGCCCGGTCACGTCGATTTCTCCTACGAAGTCGCCCGCTCTTTGGCAGCCTGCGAAGGAGCGATCCTGATGGTGGATGCCGCGCAAGGCGTAGAGGCCCAGACCGTTGCGAATCTTCATCTCGCCCATGCGCAGAACCTAGTCATCATCCCGGTCCTCAATAAGATCGATCTCCCGGCTGCCGATGTGCCGAAGTGCCGAAAACAGTTAGAAGATATTCTCGCCATTCCCGCCGAAGACGCCATCCCTGCGTCTGCTAAGGCTGGCATCGGCATTGAGGAAATTCTCGAAGCCATCGTCGCCCGCGTCCCTGCTCCGGTAGAAAATCCAGATAAGCTCCTGCGTTGTTCCGTATTTGATTCCATCTACGACACCTACCGCGGTGTGGTTTCCTACGTCCGAGTCTTTTCCGGCAGCGTGAAAAAAGGCCAACGGGTGAAGCTGATGCACACGAACAAGTCCTACGAGGTCAAGGAAGTCGGCGTTTTCACTCCGAAAATGAGTGCGCGCCCCAAACTCGTTGCTGGCGATGTCGGCTACGTGATCGCTAATATGAAATCCGCCGATGAGGCAAAAATCGGCGAACACTATCACCA
>JAAURL010000251.1 GCA_012032235.1 Akkermansiaceae bacterium
AATCCCAGTGCATCGATCCCAGGGTTAGGGTCGGTGAGGCCGAGATTCGAGTGATGGATGAAATAAGCGCCACCTAGCAGGGAGAAGTTCTCAGTCATTTTTTGACGCAGACCTAACTGGCTAAACCAGTTAAATGTAAGATCCTGACCCAAACCTTGTTCCCCGCCAGAGCTATTTGTCCACCCGAAGCCGCCACCGATGGAGTAGAAGATCGACGTCTTTTCACAAGGAAACCAATATTCGATGGATGGTGCTGCCGCGAGGCCGATGTAGAGATCTTCTGGGCCGCTGGTGATAGTTTCAAAAAGTGCCGAGAAGCGACTTCTAACAACGAGTCGCGCACCATCGTCACTCTGCCACCAAGTCCAGGCCACCGGGGAGCGAACGGTCAGTTGAGTCGGAACGATTTCGTAATCGATATCGGTGTTATTTCCGACGTTCCAGAGATAGCCGCTTTCCAGAGTCCATTCCCAAGTATCTGATTCATGCGCGATCGCGGGAATGGCGAGTAGACTTAAGAAAATTAAAGATTTCATTACTTCAACACAATAGGGACATTTTTTAAAACATTAAACCTCAGTATTCCTCTTCTTCATCTCCCGGCACGGGAGGGATCAGGTCTTGGCGCATCAGCAAGCGCTCTAAATTGAGATCGTCTAACAAATCGACAGCTGTATCGCGAACGACTGCAGCGTAGGGAATGATGCGATCTAGCTCTGCGATGGCGCAGTGGACCATGGATGAAATAATGTCGCCGTCGAATTTTTCTCGTTCGAAAAGATTGGTGATGCGGAACACCAAAAACTCCCGATCTAGATCGTATTCGAATCCTCCCAGTGTCAGTTGTTTATTTGCCCGAGCTAACAATTTCAACACGGCTGATAAATGCTCCTCGTTCAGGTGCAGCGGGGATTCTGAAACGACGACCAGCGCATTGAGCTGCGGATAGGCCTGTGCGATGAGGTCGACGCGAGTGTGGTGTGCCTCAAAGCCTGCACGGAGGACATCACGACCTTCGACAAGTTCGCAGTGCCAGCCGTTTTGGCCGAAGGTTTCTTCCACGGTTAGGATTTGTCGGGAATGGGAGCGCATGATGATTTATGGATTCGAGCTGCCGGGAGATACTCGCCCGATGACGGCTTTGGCAAGCAAGGTCCGGCGATCCGCACGAATCGGTTTTAGGGAAAGGTGGATGCCAGAGGTTTTTTCTGCGTTGTGGTGAAGGGTGAGCTGCGTGATTTTTTCATTCACTTCGGCGGCGCTGATTTCCTGCCAAGTGACTAACCTCATGCCATCCGCAGGGCGAAAAAACGGGAAAATCTCAATGCCTAACGGAGTGAGAATCAGATAGGCGTGTCTGGTGAGATGGATCGCCATGTGGATCATCGCTGCAGAGAAAGCGAATGGTGCTAGCGCCCATGCCGGGTGGGGAAGCTCCGGGTTTTCCTTTCGGTAAATGGCGGTGGCTAAAAGTGTCACACCGATCGCCACGCCAAAGGAAGCTGCCAGCCAGAAAAGGAGCGCCTGTCCAGAGCGGGTAAAACGCAGTTCTTTTTCGGGAGATTGAATCCGTGCAACCATCGTCAAAGGAGATGGCTACTCTTTCGGTAATTGATCGAATTCCACGAAATCGTCGCCGTCTTTCCGTCTCCGCCGATGATTGATGCCGATGACGATTAGGAAACCGAGAATCACGAATGACGCCTCCATGAAAAACGGAGTGGTCAAGATTCCTGTGATCACGCCGATCGTTTCCCCGATCATGCCAGGCATATATCTCCAGCCGATTAGCAAGCTAGGAACAATCACCATGATCGGCACGATGATGCCGACACCCACCGCGATTTGTTTCACTCGTTCATCTCGTCTCGATAACATTGGTGCCGACAGTTTAACTGCTCCTGGGGAAAAGCCAAAGCCTCATACTGGGAAATTTTCTAAGGATTCTCCCTCGCAGACCATTTCCTTACACTGACGCTTCCCAGCGTGTCTTTAGCTCGTTGATGCATTCTCCCAGTAATGTTTCATCCAGCTGATGGACATTGATGCCCTTACCGATGTCTTCTAGTAAAAGGATCGTGAGTTCACCGCCGAGATGTTCGCGGAATTCATCGATGCCGCCTAATACGCGGCGCTTCCCGTGATCATCCAGCCAGTCGAGACCGGGGTGATAGATGCTCAGCTTCAGCCCGTCGAGAACGCGGAAAACTTGATCGACAACAGAAAATTTCAACAAACCGATTCGCGCGGAGTAGAGAACGTCCAAGGCAAGGCCCACTGCGACGGCAGGTGCATGAGAAAGCTGATAGGCGGCCATCGCTTCTAACTTATGAGCTGCCCAGTGCCCGAAGTCTAGGGGTCTGCTGGATCCAGTTTCGAAAGGATCACCACTTGTGGCAATATGCTGAGCATGGAGTAATGCCGATTTCTCCACGCAGGCTTCCAAGGTTTCAGGATCGAGAGCGGCTAAGGATTCTAAGTGGTTCTTGATCCATTTGAAGAAATCAGCATCTCGAACTAGGGCGACCTTTACCGCCTCGATCAAGCCGCCGCGACGTGTTTCTTCATCCTGCGTGTGGAGGTAGCGGAAATCATTGATGACAGCAAAGGGAACGGAAAATGCTCCGATCCAGTTTTTCTTACCAAATGAATTGATCGCACATTTAACACCCACGCCGCTATCGTTTTGCGAAAGTGTCGTAGTAGGGAATCTCACTAATCTGACTCCCCGATGCGCGGTGGCCGTGGCGTAGCCGACTGCGTCCAGAAATGCGCCACCGCCGATGACGATCGCATAAGAGTGACGATCCAGATGGGCGGAATCGATCGCTTCCCAGACCTGTTTGACGATGCTGTCGTCTGATTTGACGATTTCTCCGCCGGGTAAAATTTGTATTCCACGAAAGTCGAGATCCAGCCCAGAGAAGTAAGCGAGAATTTCATCTGTTAGATTTGGCCAAAAAGCCGCGACCATTTCTTCAATGAAAACCATGACACGGCGGCCACCGCCTTCGGCTAAAATTTTCGATAACTCTTGGTTTTCAGCAGAAAAAGCATTTCGTGTGAAAACAATACGATGCTCGAAAGTAACGGGGATTTGATAATCGTAGCGGGACATCAGAGAGCTGAGCAGTAAACGCCAATACGCGAATACGCCAATGTTTCTTCGTGTAAAATTCCGCAGAAGCTAAACCAATGAAGTTTGAAGAATCCGCAACCCTATCGGCTAAGCCCGGTCAGATGTTAGAACTCTCTCTGTCATCGGGGGGCGCACTCTTCCAGCATGCTATTTCTGGCATCCTACCGGGAATTCTTCGAGTCCCGGATTCGATTTGCGCTGTGCGGAGGCTTTTCAAAACCCTTTCCGCAGGGGATGCGGAAGGGAGCACGCT
>JAAURL010000052.1 GCA_012032235.1 Akkermansiaceae bacterium
TTTACCGAAAATATCAGGGGTGAGGAATTTGCGCGACTGCTTCACGTCTGGTCATCAACGGTCGCATCCGAGCCGTTACCAACGCTCATTACGGGAATTCTCGCATCATATTTTCATGTCTTGAGCCGGTATGTGGTGCTGCCGCATTACGGCTCCGCTCTAAGACAACCAATTTCACTCAAAAGCTTTTTCACTCCCAACTCGGAACTTGGAGTCATGGAATTTTCCAAGCCATGGGCCAGCCACAAGTTGTTCAACCAGTGCCTGCCTGACCGACTCCGAGAGCGGGAAAATTTTGAGGACAAGAATCTCGCCACCATTGCCGATGCAATGCGCCAAATGGATTCCGAGACCGAATCTCGCGGTATCTTACCGTCTGACTTCGAGAAGGCGAAACGTGAGCTCAAAGATTTTTCCACTCGCTTTGGATGTGATGTGCTTATTTCGCAGGCCCACCTAATCTCCGAGAAAACCGTTGATCTCAAAAAAATTGAAAAGTCACTCGAGCAGGTGAAAATGCCTGAAAAGCGGCATCTTTCGTGGCTACAGCAAAAAAAGCTCGGAGCTCGAAGAAACACAGCAGAGTGGATCCTTCGAAAGATCGTTTGAAGTAGTTTTCAAAATCTAGCACTGCCGCCTTATTTCCCTTGAAAATCCGTTGTCAAATTTGATTACAACTTCCGATTTCAGCTTCACGAATTCCTTCAAGCAGTTCTTGATCATTCCCTGTTTCAACCGCAAGTCGGTTACTTTAGGCTGTTTGAAACATCTTTGGGATCTGGGCTTATTTTCGCGATTTGGAGTTATTCTGGTCGATGACGGATCGACCGACGGCACTGCGGAAGCCGTCGCACAAGAGTTTCCAACAGTCGAAATTCTGCATGGAACTGGCGATCTCTATTGGACTGGAGCGATTGAATTGGGAATGAGAACCGCTTTTTCCCGAGGAGTATCCTGCGTCGTATGGCTTAATGATGATACGGTAGTGGCCGCTGGAGCCGTCGAGGCAGTGGTCGCCCGCGCGGAGGGAATCGGCGGCGTAGTTAGCGGCCAAGGCCAGATTGTCAATCAAGCGGGCAAGGAGACTACCTACTTCCCACTGTATTATCGGGGGGCCTACGATCTTAAAAAAGTGCCCGTCAACTTCGAGCAGGAGGAAGTCAGTGTCGATTCCTGTCGTGGAAACCTTGTCGCAGTCAGCCACCGCGTGGTGGAGACCATCGGTTATCCGGACGGAGCGGGAATTCCCCATGTAGCCGGTGATAGCGACTATGGGCTTCGGGCAAGCAAAGCAGGGCTTCCTGTCAGGGTTCTAACTGGAGCTTTGGTTAGTGAGCTTTGCGTAGTTCCACCCATCGAGCAGTCATGGCTCCTTAGTAGCACTCCCATCACCGCGCTCTGGAAAAGTGTGTTTCAGAAGCGCAATGGCTTTTACCTACCTATGGTTTTTGTTTATCATACTCGACACTGGGGAATCGCTGGTTTGGCTTTTGTAATGTTCCGCTACGCCAAGCTGTTCGCATTTTCTTGCTTGCGGATTTTTCCGCACAGCCTGCGTATAAAGTTTTTTACAAAACTTTCCAAATCTGTGAACTAACTGCACATCATGAATCAAATCAATCTGTCGCGTTTGATCCTGCCGCTGTTATTCGTTCCACTGGCCATCATCGCGATCATCAATCTTCTCACAGGGGGTGGAAACCAGCTGGGAAATACGTTTTTTCTTTTGATTTTGTTCGCAGGAGCCATGGGCTTACTTGCTCCAAGAGTCGGACTTTTGGTTTTCATAGTCCTACAGTTTTATGTGGATTTCCTCAAAAGGCTGCTAGTCCTTGGCGACACACTATCGAACCAAGATGTAATGATTTCGCTGGGCATGGGACCCGTAATCGTTGTCATGGCATGTGTGAATATCACGCTTCAATGCATAACTGGCAAGATTCCATTCTTCAACAAAAGGGACATTATCTATTTCTCCGGGTGTGTGGGAGTGTCGCTAGCAGGTCTGGCTCTAAGCAAAGACTCTCCGGGGTCAGGAGGCTTTGCCGCCATCGCTCAATCCCTACTGGGCTCATCTATGTTGGGGATGACTGCTTATGCATCATACGCTATCATTCGGGATAAAGCGGATCAGCACAAGGTCTTGAAATACATCGTTCTGGGTGCCGTTCCCATGGCGATGTATACATTCTACCAGCGTTTCGTCGGCATCAGCGGCTGGGAGGAGGAATACATCCGGACTGGGCTCAGTAGAGTCTTATACAGCTTTTACTTAATCGACGGAATCGATGACATGCGTCCTTTTTCGACACTCAATACGCATACTACGGTTGGAGCTGTAAGCGGCGTCATGTTTTTGATCGCTGCCTTGTTGATGACCCGAGCCAAAGGCTTTTTCGGAGTTTCGAAGAATTATCGGTGGTTCTACTTGGCTATATCACTTGTGTTTATCGGTTCCTGCTATCTAAGCAAAAATCGGACGACTTACGCCTTGCCTATCTTTGGACTAGTCCTAGTTTTTCTCTTCAATGGAGGCTGGCGCACGCTGTTGTTCTATGCATCATCTTTAGCATTTTTTGTTTGGATTGTCATCAATAGTGAATGGATTAACGACTCAATTCTGGGTTGGTCAGCGCAACTCGAGAGTACTGCCTTCGGCAAAGCCTTCGGCTCATTGGGAACTTATCAAGCTCGCCTTACAGGATTTATGCAACTTACAGAGCCAACCAATTGGAAACCTTTCGGGCTTAACGAAAACTCCACGGCAAAGGCTCACGATATGATCACCGAAACGTTGCTGAAGGTCGGCTATGTGCCACTATTCTTCGCCCTTATGATCGGAGCGACCATTGTAAGTTGGTGGCACCGGAAATGCCTAAAAATCCATCAACCGGACGAACGCAAATTCATGATCACACTCACTGCAATCATCGTGAGTCTTGGCGTCTGTAGCCTCGCCTACGGAAACCTGTTGTTTGTTGCGCCAGTAAATTCACTGCTGGGAATCATGATCGGTTTAGGCATGAGTACGATCCGCAGGGATCAAGTAGAGAAAAAAGCAGCCGCCAGCGCTGCTACAGCGCCACGAGCCATTGCCAACCCGGCGTCACAATCTGCTCTCAAGGAAGCAAAGACCTAGAAACAAGTGCTTTAGAGCAAGTCGTTTCCCCACGATGATAGAGAAGGCAAATCAGCAAAAAAAAATTACAGGCAAGAAAAGTCCAGAGCTAGAAGCTGAGGCTGGGATTTACTACACGGCCCTTCCCAAGCTAATGCTGATCGGTCACACCTACATGATCGCGGTCAACCGGGAGAAGGCACTCCACCTCGCAAAGCACTTTGAAGTCAGAGTGTGCACTTGTGATTCTAAGGATTGGCAAGTCCTCGGCACCGAAGTTGCGGATTCCCATCCGCCGAACCACGAAGCTGCATACCAATTGCGGCGGCTCACGCGCTGGCCTCGTTGGCAGGATTATACAAAAATCGCTTTCAAGGGACTACTGGGGGAGATGGCAGATTTTCGCCCAGACATTGTGCTGGTAGAAAACGAGCCTTGGTCATTACTCCGCTGGCAAGCACGCTTCGCATCATGGCTGGCCGCTCCACGTGCCGAGTTTGCGGAATTCACATGGGAGAACGTCGAACGACCGGGATTCAGAGGCCGGCTTTTGAAGCTCTTTTATCTTGCCGCAGGAGTCACTGGAGGACGCTTGATCTGCGGAAATGCTAATGCCCGAGATATTTGCGTTGCGGCGGGATTCCCTGCGACCGAGACGATGGTTGCTGCCCAGCTGGGAGTCAGTCTGGGAGATCATCCGCCAGCTAGCCCATCGGAACGGGAGGCTTGGAGGACAAGCCTCGGCTGGCCAAGCAACAGCACAGTCCTTGGATTCTGCGGAAGGCTCGTCGAAGAAAAGGGACTACTTGAACTCGCGGAGGCGACGTTGAGCCTGCGGGAGAACCACCCGGGGCTACGGCTGGCAATTGTCGGAGAAGGCGTTCTACGCTCCCGCCTCGAGGCTATGGACCCTCAAGGAGAATGGCTGAAAGTCCTGCCTGCCGTGCAACACCGGGAAATTCCTGCCTTTTTAAACAAACTGGACATTTTCGTTCTTCCCAGCAAGCCGATGAAAAACGCCAATGGAGAGGTTTGGGAGGAGCAATTCGGGCATGTCCTGATCGAGTCGATGGCGTGCGGTGTGCTTACACTGGGAAGTAACAGCGGGGCGATTCCCGAAGTTCTGAGTGATGACAGTGTCACTTTTCATCATAGCGATCCCGAGCATCTTGCTGCGACGATTCGATCCTGGCTTCACGATGATCATCAGCGAAGGCTTAAAGCAGAATCTCAAAAAAATGACTGTATTCGAAAGTGGACTCACGAGTCCGTTGCACGCCAATACTATAATTTTTTAGCCTCTCCCGCTTTATGAAAATTAGAGAGGCTATTTAGAAAATTTGGCCACTCAACAGCTGGATGAATTTATCCTTAAAAGGAAAATGGAACGCGGCGGCGTGATTTACCATTTAGTAACTTGTCTGATTTTTTCGGGAAATTCTAATTAGCAAAAGCCATTATGAATAATTGCCGCAATACATTTAAGAAAATGGTCCCTTCCAAGCTCTGGAATTTCCTCGGAGCGACGAGAAGAAACTGGATATCTCGAAACGATCACAAACTATCAACACGCGAGGTATTTTCAAAAATCTATGAAAAACGCTTATGGAGCGGGGATGAGCGCTATTCCTCCGGCGACGGTTCACGAACCGACTCCGTGGTGAATCCGTATGTTGAAGCTATATCAAAGTGGGCCAGGGCCAATGAAGCAACGAATCTTCACGCGGTGGATCTGGGATGTGGAGATTTTCATATTGGCAGGCGTATTTACTCGGAATTCGGGCGCTATACGGGAGTCGACATTGTCCCAGCTCTTATCGAAAACCATCGGCAAACTTATTTAGACCAGCGACTTCAATTTTCCTGTTTGGATGCGATTGAAGAGGAGCTGCCATCTGGCGATGTGATACTAGTCAGGCAAGTTCTACAGCACCTTTCCAATGCTCAGATCAGCGCTATTCTGCCAAAAATTGCAAAATTCAAATTTGCAATTATCACCGAACACCATCCAGCTCCAGAAGATCTGCATGTAAAAAACTACGACAAACCACACGGCGGAGGCATCCGCCTCGCTGCAGGATCTGGAGTATATCTAGACTCCCCACCATTCTCTCTGCCGTTCGTCAGTCAAGATATCCTTTTGGACGTAGCTTCGAATCCCAAAAAACCTAGCGCCGGGCGCATTGTTACCACCGTGTATACGTTTCAATAAAAAATGGATCCTAATGATCGTAAGAGGATCCGAGTTCAATGGATTCCCGCCCACCCTTCTTATGGTGGTATATCGATGGAGCGCTATGCCACTTTTCTCGAGCATCAGATTCTCGAGGGAGATGCATTTCATCCCTCTCTTATTATTAATCCAAAATCTAACAAAAAATCTCCTCTTTTAAGGCAATTTCACCGCCGAATCAGCTATCCGCTAAAAGTCGCAACTACCCGCTCTGATGCCATCGTCCACGTGCTGGATCACAGTTGGGCAAATATGTTAGCCTACTGTGGATCAAAGGCAAAAAAAGTTGTTACGCTTCATGACCTTATCCCTCTGCGCTACCCAGGAGAACTTACAGCGCCTCAAGTCAAACGTTTCCAAGGCTGGGTAGGAAATCTTCACAAGGCAGATGCGATCATCAGCGTTTCTGAATATACCAAGATGGAGGCCATCGATCTCCTAGGGATTCCTCCAGAAAAAATCCATGTGGTCCCAAATGGGGTAACTATTCATGAAGTATCCGGCACCGCAGCATCCCAGCATTCTGAGCGCTTCCGCATCGGAAGCATCGGCAGTACCCTTAAAAAGAAAAAATCTACAGGTTTTCGTCGAAGCTTTGCGCAAATTAAAAAAAACGACGCACCTGCCTTTTACATTAGTTAGAGTTGGACCGCCACTTCCCGCCGAAATTCTGCAACCACTAAAATCATTCCTCGGAAGCGAAGGTCTGGTCGAACTAGGATATCTAAATAATGAAGAGCTCGCCGGATTTTACTCATCGCTCGATTGCTTAGTGATTCCTTCGTTTTATGAAGGCTTTGGCTTACCTGTGATTGAAGGTATGGCCGCACGCGTCCCTGTCGTTTCGAGTAATACCAGCAGCCTTCCCGAGGTCGGAGGCGATCTTGCGTTTTATTTTGATCCGCATTCACCCGCAGAGCTTGCCTCTGTTTTAGCAAAAATTGCGACAGAAGGAGTTTCCGCTGAGCATCTAAATTTGGCTTACGAGCGTGCGAAAAGTTTGTCTTGGAGGAAGTGTTTAGAAGGCATCTACGAGGTCTATCAAAAGGTTCTTGATTGAGAAAAAATATTTTAACGCATCGCCATTTTAATGGGACTTTTCATTTCATGATTATTGCCAATTTAAGTATCTTTTGAAGAATCTAAAAATACTACAGTTATTTAGTAGATATCTCCAATATGGCGGTGAAGAGGGAAGTGTTTATCGCATCGGTGATGCTTTGGCAGAGAAATACCAAATTGAATATTTTATTGCTTCGTCTGAACAGCTGGCTGCTAAAAACCGAGCTTTACAGCTTGCCATGGTTTATCGCAACCGCGAGGTGCTTCATCGGTTAGAGAAATACCAAAAAATCGGGCGATTTAATTGCTGGCAAATTCACAATGTTTTCCCTGCAATTTCTCCTGGAGCTTATACTTTAGCGAAAAGGCTAGAGGTTCCCATTATTCATTATTTGCACAACTACCGAATGGGTTGCGTGAATGGCTTTTGGTTCACCCAAGGCAAAGAATGCCAAAAATGCAGTTCGGGTAGCTACGTTCACGGTGTGACTGGAAAGTGCTGGAGAGACAGCTATTCTCAAAGTGCAGCGATGGCGCTCCTACTTACCGACACACGGCGGCGTGGGCTATTTCAGCAAGTTCGGCGGTGGGTAGCCATCAGCCATTCACAAAAAGAGGCCCATATCCGCATGGGTATCGATGGAGACAAAATTGATGTCGTTCATCATTTTTTAGAGCAGAATCAACCTGATTCTATCCCTGTATTTCCAGAAAATGGATATGCACTTTTTATTGGGCGGCTCTCGGCCGAGAAAGGCGTTGGCCATTTGTTAGATGCATGGGCATTGCTTGGGAAAAACCGTCGCCTAGTCATTGCAGGCGATGGCCCTGAATCCCAAAAACTACAGGAAAAGGCGTCGCACCTAGGTCTTAACAACGTCACATTTTCTGGATTTGTGAAACACTCTGAGCAGAAAAATTTATGGGCTGGAGCTGCTTTCTCAGTTGTCCCCTCAATATGGCAGGAACCATTTGGAATGGTTGTCTTAGAGGCTTGGGCGCAAGCACGCCCAGTTGTCGCCCACCGAATCGGCGCACTTCCCGAGCTCATCTCTGATGGCGTAAATGGTTTTTTGGCAGATTCTAGAGATATCCATGATCTAGCATCCGTGTTGGAGACAAGCTTTAAAGCTGGTTACCAGCTAAAAGAAATGGGGAGAAATGGCCTAGGCACTTTGAAGAGCAATCACAATAAATCCGTTTGGTTGGAAAACATGGAACGAGTCTATCGCAATGCAAACCTCGTATGAAAGATTGAGCAAGGCAGCTCGCGGTCAATGGCGAATTCCTAGACTCCAAATGATCTATCCTGTGGTCATTTTGGTGTTAGGCATCGCTATCGACTGCAGTCGGATGCTGGATTTCTCAGTAACTCCAGTAGTCTGTATTTTATCTCTAATTGTATTTTCTCTATTCTTACCAAGTCGACAACTGATTCTTTGGACAGTTTTATATGTTTTAGTAATTGCTGGAGCTCTTTGGGTACAACGAGACAAATGGTCGACACCCGACAATAATGCTGAGGCATTGGTAGCTACACGTATCCTAGTTGCATCAGGCGCTGGAGTGCTTGCATGCTTATATGCCATGCGGAGGGAGCAGGCTGATGCAACATACGTAAGTATCATTCAGCTCATTGAACAATTCTCACTTCCAGTTGTAATGTCAGATTCAAACGGGTGGTTAATTCATATGAATACGGAAGCCTTAAAGATTTTTGGGAAAAAAGAAACGCCGAACGCTCCCTTTTATGAGTACTTTTCCGATTTATCAAACAAAGGTAAGTCGATTCAGACTTACATGAACCTCGCCAGCGGAGCTACCCAAGGGCCGCAGCATACTCAGTTAAGTTTGACTCTCGGGAATGGCAGCATCTACTCGGCAACCATGATGCGAATCACGACAGGAGCGAACAACTTTGTTCTTACGCTAATCAATCACCCCAGTGAAGCCCACGCGCAGTAGATGCTAGTGCAAGGTTCCATAAAACGCGAAGAAGAAATCGCGGTCGTGTTTGTCACGATGAATCGCTCAGCAATTGCAAAGACATGCTTGGATCACTTAGCAAATCAGACGCTCCTGCCCGCAAAGGTTATCGTCATCAATAATGCATCCGAAGACGATACCGAAGAGGTCCTTAACGCAGCCAGTAATCAACACCCAGACTGGCTAGAAGTGATCAATCTCCCGGAAAATCTAGGAAACGCTGGTGGCATGGAGATCGCTCTCGAAAGAGTGTTTTCCGGGCAATACAGTGCGGCATGGATCCTTGATGATGATTCCTGGCCAGATCCTGATGCTTTAGAGCGCTTGGCCAATGCCGCTGTTCCAGAGTTCGCGGTTCGGTCGAGCAGAGTCGTTGATAAAGCCTCGGGCGAACTCAGCTGGCCAGTCCAAGTCAAAGCTCAAAATGGTTGGGACTTGCTTGAGGGGGCTGATAGGTTGCCAGAAGATGAAGTATTCCGAATACGCCGTTCTTGGCTAGGTGCACTGATTCCTCGGGACGTTTATAGGAAGGTAGGACCAGTCAACGGAAGGCTCTTCATTCGCGGTGAGGATGAAGACTATCCCAGAAAGATCGAGAGAGCTGAAATCCCTGTTTTTATGGTTTCAAGTTCATTGCTTCATCATCCACCGGCAGGACCGATGGATTGCTGGCAGTTTGCAGGACACACGATCATTATGGAGAAAAATCTGCACGGAGATCGCCTCTATTACCGATTGAGGAATTTATGGTGGATCATCAGAAATGACCGTAGCCTGCTGATTGCTCTTATTGCCGCAATCTTAGACGGCATCGCGTTAGCTAGATGGAGAAATTTTTCAATCGACTGGCTTCCCATATGGTATGAGGCGTTTTGCGATGCGATGATGGATCGCTTGGGAAAACGTAAAGCCCCAGAGCAGCCTCGTTAGACCACTCATTCATGGAAGAACGAGATGCAAGAACTGAAGGACGCCACACAGAATATCGATCGCGCTCTTTTTGCTCGACTCACGCGGCTCATCGTGTGGGAATATATCTTAATATAGTGCAGTGAAAACTTGTTTTGGCTTGTTTATTCTTCTACTTCCCCTCCTCGCTTTGGTGGGCGGTGGTGCTTTTCTTTGGTATATGAGTCATACATCGGAATTTTCACGTCCTGGAGACGCGCCTGCTCCCCCACCACTCATCGAACCAACAACTCCTCCGCCCCGCGCTATACCCGTTCAATAGATTAGCTCCTTTACACCAAACGGGAAAAAATGGCACGCAAACTTGCGTGCCATTTTTCTAAAAACGCTAAACTCCGCCCAGTCATTGATGCTGCACTGAGATCAAGATTAATTGCGTTTTCTAACGCAGGAAATACCGAACATTCTTTTTGAATTGCGGCGTCCACGGAGAAAATCGCCTTTTCAATCGATTCACGGCACAGTTGCGCTTCATTTTCTAACATAGCACGCACTAACACGGATTTTGCCTCGTCACGCCGTCGGATTAGCGATTCCGCTTGCTGGGTTACCGCACCAACTTCGGAGAATAAATTCATTAAGTCCGGCTGGATCGATCCACGAATTTCCACCTTTAGGCCGCGTAATTCCAACCAATGCGACAACCGCCGCGACGGACTAGAGACCATTGCAAATGCCTCACGCACCGAAGAAAATTTTCCATCATCACCGCCCGCATCTGGATGTGCCGACTTTCCTACTGCCCGAAATGCCTCCCGCAACTCATCCTCTGCCAAAACCAGCCGAGGAGTAATTCCTAACATTTCAAAGGCATTCATCTCGCAGCAAACTTGGACACCGGACCCGCTGCGGTAAAGCAGAAGACCGCCGAAAATTGGGAAACCGATGGAGTTAGTGCCAGAATAGTGACTCATTTTCATGAGTTCTTCAAAAATCCGCTTGCCCGCCCCGATCTCCACCGATAAACCTCCTCCCCACCCGTTTAGGGGCGTTAGCTCAGTTGGTAGAGCACTTGCATGGCATGCAAGGGGTCAGCGGTTCGAATCCGCTACGCTCCACCATTTTTAGCGGTTGTTTGGGTTCTGTCGTTTTGCAGAGTTGTCTATCACACTCACATATTCGTGTTTTGCTGTTTTTTTTCGGTTTTTAACTAGATGAGCTCTACCAAATATTTTCTAGTCATTAGAAAATAAGTTTGCCAAGCGAACTACTCCTCATAGTTTTGATAGATGTATTTTTAATTTTAATACATCTATCCTCATCTCTAAAACTATGAAAATCAAAAAAGACTCATTCACAGCTTCTCTTCCCCTCTTCTTCCTCATTTCATCTGCTGCGTTAGCATCGGCTGGCACACTTTTTTGGAAAACCTCTGCTTCACCTGCTGCTTCCTGGAACAGTTCCAGTTGGGCAATTGCAGCAGGAGGACCCTATGATCAACCTTACGTTGCCAATTCAGACGTCGTGTTTGAGGAAAATGGCGGCACGGCTTTGACCATCACGGGGGCTTCTGCCAGATTCGCATCCATCACTGCAAACGAAAATGTGAATTTTACCGCAACCGGCACGATTGGTACGAACGGGACTGTGGCCTCCGTCACTGTGGCCGATGGGAAAACGCTTAACTTCGGTTCACAGAGCACTTCAGAAACGGCAGGCACGGGATTCATCAAAAAAGGCAACGGCACCTGGAGCCTAATTGTTGACCCCTACAATGGTGGACTAACCATTGAGAGTGGAACTATCGCAGCCGGTGGCATCAATGCTTTAGGCGTTGGAGTGCTGACTATTGCTGATAACGGGCTAAGTGGCGAAATTGTGATACGCTCAACGAATACAGGCGCGAGAGATTTCACAAACAAAGTAAATTCTATCAACATTCAACGGGATTTCACTCTCGGCAGCACTTCATCTACAAACAATGGCGCTTTAACATTCAATGCTCCAACTTCATTAGGGACTGCGATGCGTAACCTAACGGTTCATAGCACGACAACTCTAAATGGTGTTATTAGCGGGAGTGCGGGAATCAACAAGTTTGGACTCGGAACACTTACCCTAAACGCATCTAACACCTACACAGGTCATACCATCATCAACCAAGGAACCCTAAGGCTTAGTCAGCCGAGCCTTGCTGATACCAGTGCTTTAGAAATCGCCAATGGAGCGATTCTAAATCTAACACATAGTTCAATCGACACCGTCGCAAGTCTGACACTCAATGGCATCCTGCAAGCTCCTGGTGTCTACAATGCCGCCAACACCTCCGGCAGCATCACCGGCACGGGTTCTATCCTAGTCGGAGGCTCGGATCCATTTGCCACTTGGCTTTCAGCTTACCCAAGCCTAACAGGAACAGATGCTGCAAAAAACGAAGATCCTGACAAAGACGGCATGACGAATTTTCAAGAATTCGCTTTCGATGGTGATCCAACTTCATCTGCGACTTCCGGAAAGATTCGCACACAAGTCGAAAGCATCGGCACAGAACAAGCCTTGGTCATCACCACGCCCGTTCGCGGCACAGGAACCCCTGCTTTCACTGGCAGTCCAAAAAGCCTAACTATCGATGGAATCAAATACACGATTCAAGGCTCGAATGATCTCGCTTCATTCATTCAAGATGTTGCCGAAATCCCAACATCATCTCTCGGAATGCCACCACTCAGCAGTGCGGCGTGGAGCTACCGCAGCTTCCGCCTAAATGGCGCAATCCCTGCCCGTGGCGATAAAGGCTTCTTAAGGATATTGATAGAAACTCCTTGAGATCACATCTCTTGTTCGATGGCTTTGAGCGTGAGAAACAGTTCTTTCCAGCGGCGTTGGCGCGGCTCAACCGCTTGTTTTTCCCTAGCTAGATAATTTCTAACAGCAACGAGAGACGAAGCGTAATCTTGGAAAACGATGCGCAGCGCCTCCTCATAATCAGAGCGTAACGTGTCAGCAAAACTGCCGCAGGTAGAAAGTAGGCTTTGTTGAAAGTCTTCGGAAATGGTTTTGCGAGTTATCATCGCAACAAGAATTCCACCTGTTAGAAATAGGAACGCAAGACCGCAAAGAATGAATGGGACCCAAGGCACCCCCAAGGCGCCACAAGTCGAACCGACAATGGTGAGAACCAGTGTCATGAAAGTGAACGATTTCAGCGCGACATTGCGACGGCGAAGATCACGATCTAACTGATTTCTGATCTTCAGATTTCCGATTCCTTCGCGAGCCGCACCACCTAGGCGATAAACGAAATGCTCTTTCGCCTGAGCTAAGATCTGCTCGAGTTGATCCGAATTCCCCAGATTCACCGACATCTCTTCTTTCACGCGCTCGCCGAGCTCGATCCAATGGCTGCGACAAAATTCGACAACTTCGTCGCCATCTTTTTTCGCCACGATGACGATGGCTCTTTGCAAGCGCTTCACCAATGCAGCTTCCACAATCGGCCCAGTGCGATCCCCAGTAAATATCCGAATGAACGATGGCAATACACCAAGTCGTTGATGTAACAACTGTGATCCCCAGACGGAATCTCTTTCAAAAGCATCTGCCACACCCGACAAATGACCTGTTAGGCGCGAGACAAATCGCTCACGAATTTCGTCGATTTCATTTTCGACTCGATCTAAAAATCGACCCTGCATCTTGAGCGCGTGGGCTTGATCGTCGATGTGGCTTTCTACGGTGTGAAGCCGTGATGCGACTTGCCAGCGGTAAGCTTCAAGGAAACTTTTCCGCTCCGGCGATTCGCAGATGTGGTTCGCGATGTAACGTTCCAGATCGACGAATCCGCTGGCTCTTAATCGGTCCCGGGCATTTGGGGAAATCCGCTTGGCCTCGTATGCGAGCTTCCCCGATACTGCAAAAATCGGCGGCACCATGCCTAGGCGCTTTATTGCTAAATCAGCCAAGTGCCCCAGTGTGACTTTGATATCAGCAGCATCGCGTTGATCTGCCTGCTGCAGGACGATGACCACACGTTTCAGACTCTCCGCAGATAGGCTCGATAGGAGATTCCACGTCGGTCCGCCCCATGGATTCGTCACGGGAAATACGCAGAGTATCAGTTCGGAAAATTCCAGTAATTCCGAGAGAATTTCCTCATGACCCGTGGCGTTTGAATTCGTCCCCGGCGTATCGACGAGCGTGAAATCTTTGAGGAAATTCATCGGCAAGTGCCGCTCTTCGAAAGCATCAGTGACATGTAAATTTCGCGGCACGCTCCCATATTGATAGCGGATGAGGTGATCCGTTTCCGGCAAGACGCTCACCCGGCAAATCTCGCGACCGAATAAGCTATTGATCAAAGTGGATTTCCCGGAATTTACCTCGCCACAAACGACGAAAAGAAATGGGCCGTTGAGCTTTGAATTAACGTCTGCGAGGGTAGGATTTTCACCTAGATCTTTATTCGTTTCTGTAGCCAGCTGCGTGACGCCATGCATCACATTAGTAAGCCGTTCTCGCGTCGAGAAGTAGCGCTCGCCGAAGATGCCGCCGCTCACAAATTAGAAAATAGCTCAGGACTTAGATGGAGCCGCAGTCTGCATGGCTAGCAGCTGCGAGACGGTGACGAACTGGAAGCCACGACGCAGCAACCCATCGAGAGTGGCAGGCATCGCATCGATTGTTTGTGCATGGAGATCGTGTGCCAGAACGATGCCACCGGCAGTAGTTCCAGCAAGAATGCGTGATGTGACGACGCTAGCGCCTGGGCGTTTCCAGTCTAACGGATCCACGGACCACAGGATCGTGGGATAGCCAAACTCTGCGTGGACGATCTCGCGTTGATCCTGTCTCAGGCCGCCATATGGAGGGCGCATCGTGCGGGGCTGCACACCAGCAGCCCGGCCGATTGCATCGCGGCAATTACTTAATTCTTTGCGAACTTGATCGTTACTCAGCTTACTAAGAAGGCGATGCGTCTGTGTATGATTCCCGATTTCGTGTCCTTCTGCCACCGTCCGGCGAAGGACTTGCGGGTAAAGATTCACATTATTCCCGATCACGTAAAAAGTGCCTTTGATGTTCCGGGCACGCATGATGTCTAACAGACGCGGCGTATTTTCAGGATGTGGCCCGTCATCGAATGTAATGGCGATGAAGTTTCCAGGGCATTGCACACGGGTGAAAGTGATACCCGCATTTTTCGAGAAATTTGACTTAAGTGGAGAAGCGGCATCTGCGATCGTCGGAGTGCGATAACCTGTGTTTGAAGTCGTCTTCACTTGCCCGGTGCTCACTGGCATCAGAGGCTCAGCAACCGCGCAGCTTGTCATTGAAGCGCTAAGAGCCAAAAAACTACGTCGCGAAAACTTCGCGACGTCTAGCAAGTTTTTTGCGCCATCGGAGTGAGATTGGTTTTCCATCGTGAAATTGGTTGAGATATTTTGAAAAAACTACGCTGTCAGATGCGGTTGTCACGTCCCGTTTTTGCAGAAAGCAGTTCCTTGATTGAGTGCGTGAATCACTCCGCCACTTGGCGACTGAAATAGATATGACTGCCGCAGCGTTTCACCCAGATAGATCTTTGCCGTTTCCACCGCTTTTGGTAACGACTCGCCTTGGGAAAGCGCCGCTGTGATCGCCGCCGAAAGCGTGCAACCTGTCCCGTGTGAACCCGCCACAGCGATCCGCGCGGCGGAAAATCGATACACTTCTCCCTCATCGGCCAGTAAATCCAAGCAGTCCGCTCCCTCTAAATGCCCGCCTTTTAGAAGCACTGCCGTGCAAAATTCTCCCGCCAACCGCCGCGCCGCTGACTCCAGCGCTCCCGCATCCGGGATGCGTTCTCCGAGCAATGCTTCCGCCTCCGGCAAATTCGGCGTGATCACCCTGGCACGAGGGAGAAGCAGCTCCCGGTAAGCCGCCATCGCATCAGGCTCCAACAACGGCGCTCCCGTAGAAGCAATCATCACTGGATCCACCACCAGCGGAATTTCTGGAAATTTGCCTAAAATCTTTGCGACCGCAGTGACGTGCGCCGCCGAAAAAAGCATCCCCGTCTTAATCGCAGCCACCGGGAAACTTTCTAGCAGCAAAGTGATTTGATCACGCACGATTTCCACTGGCACCGGATGCACCGCCCGCACCACATTCGCCGTTTCCGAGACGATGCAAGTCACTGCCGTCAGCCCGTGGACGCGGAAATGCTGAAACGTTTTTAAATCCGCCTGCACGCCCGCTCCAGCGGAACAATCCGAACCCGCAATCGTCAGCGCGACAGGAATCATCGACATGTCAGATCCTAGCATCCTGATACGTCGCAGAGCAATGTTAGATTGGTCGTAACGATTTAGGACTGATTTTCAGCCTCAACGAGGCGAAATGAGATAACCCTGGGAAAGTGCAACGCAGCCCTGGGAAAATCACATCATAAAACCCTCAAGCCCCACCGGGGCGAAATCAAACGATGACCCCAGAAATGATCCGCAACGAATTCATTCCGCCCTTTCTGGGCTCGGAAATTTCCAATTCCAATCCC
>JAAURL010000053.1 GCA_012032235.1 Akkermansiaceae bacterium
ATTCTTGATGTAGAGGCGTTTTGAAATCAGGGAAAATCCGCTGGCCCGTGATCCCTTTGGCCCATGGGTCTGGGTGTTCGTCTAGATTATCGAGTCCTTCGATTTCTCTCCACTCCACTGTGGCGGCGGCGCCGATGGTGAACGTGATGGCATCGACTTCCGTCCACGTCCCATTGATTTCCACCTGCAGGCTGATGTGTTCTTGCCCCGGAGTTTCGCTTTTTTCTAAGCCTTGGAGGTATAAAGCTGGATGAGGCATAACCTCGTCACTCGTGATTTCTTGGTTATTGTAGTAGCTAAAAAGTTTGTATCTACCTCCCGATTCGAAATGCAAGCGCCACGGGAAGCCACTGTCCTCATTCGCGATAGAGATTTCTGTGCGGGGTATCTGCTCCACGCCACCAATGATTTTAGAAACAGGCACATATCCGCCAATGCCTTCATCTTCTTCGAACTCATCGGGAGTATCAGCGTAGAAATTCTCAAAATCGACGAAGTCAATATCTGTTATTCGCAATGAGACACTGGTCGAAAAACCATTTTCTATGGGCAAGCTGAACTCATTCAGGCCAGAAAGAAACTTGCCCTTTGGGACTTCGACGACATAAGGCTCCGCACTGTCGCTTAGGTAGGAGATAAGGCTAGGATATTGTAAACTCCACCTTTCTGTGCGTTTTAAAAACTGAGTGTAGCGACTTTATTTTTGATTTGCAGAGCCATGGGGGTGGATGTTGCAAAGATTGTTGCGGCTGCGGCAAAAGGTAAGTCTCCAATATGAGAGGAGATTTTTTACTGAATGAGTGGGAAACAATCTGCAAGACGCAGCTCATTAGCAGATTTGACTTGCCGAGGGAGTGGGCTCGTTCGTAGGACGAGTTTGAATTTTTGAACGCGGTCTCACGACCGCGCCTGCGTGGCACTCCCAGTGAGTGATCCGATTTTCAAGAGCCGAGTCCACAGATGCACTTCATCGAATTTCAACCACGATTGGTTTCTTTTCCGAAAATCTGACGACGACTTGGCAGGTGCTTCCTTCGCGTGCTGTGCCGAGGAGAACTGCGCCACCCTTTGTTAGCTCCCAGTAGTGTGATGGGAAAATGCTCCGTTGGTTAGGCTATTTATGGGTGTCATTGCTCCGCGTTGTTGTGGATCTCCGTAGAGCGAGGTGAGCAGTTCGATGCATTCTTTCCAGCAAGGCTCGAGTTGGGTTTTGTAAGCGGCCAGTGGGAGGGAATCGGTTTGCAGATTTAGCTCTTTTAAATTTCCCGTTTCGTTCCAGTCAAAATAGAGAGAGGCTGTGAGGCCGCCGATTTTTTTACGAGTTTTAAAGATACCATTAAGCCGGTCCGTCCGATGAAGGTTTCATCGGCGGTCATTTCAACGAGCTGACTGGATTTTAACTTAGTGAGTGCAGAGTCGCGGGTGTCTTTAAACGTAAGACCGTCAAAAAATGCGTTAGGATCTATGACTTGGCCGTTAAGTGAATGGTTTGTATCGAGCCATTTTTTGTCCTCGGCGTGGAGCTTGGTAAAGGGAATGGAGATTTCCTTTTTGCTTTCGTCCAAGATCGTGACGGAGGCTTCATCGCGTTTGATGAACTTTCCTTGGATAGTGCGTGTTGCGTCGCTATTTCTCCATGGACGTATTTCTGCGTGAGAAGAAGCCACAGTGGCTAAGAACAGGAGAGCAAGATGAGGTTTTCTCATGACAACAATGAAGGTAGATTCGTGCCGACGTGCGGATCTAACGCAAAGAGGTGAATTTTTAGTCACAAAACTTTAGATCATTTTTGGGACAAGCCATTTTTCTCGCCGGAACCAAGTTTCCTGGCGTTTGGCATATTGGCGGGTGGCGGCGTTGATGAGTTCCTCACAAGTGACACGATCAATTTCTCTAGCTAGTAGTAGGCCAATTTCGCGAAATCCGATCGCTTTTTCCAAATTTTTTGAGACGCCAGAAATTGCGGCGACTTCTTCTAAGGCGCCGTTTTCTAGCATTTGCCGAGTGCGTGTGGCGATGCGAGCATGAAGATCTTCGCGACTGCGCTGGATGACGATGCCCCTGAGCTGTGATGAGATCGCTGCTGTTTTCGATTCCCATTGGTCGCGGAGTTCGGAGGCTTTTTGGCCACTGAGCAGGCAAATTTCTAGGGCGCGGGAAACGAAGCGGCGGTTTTGCAGTGCAGTGCGCGCCGCCTCCGCAGGATCTAACGATTTTAATTCTGCGACCAGATCGTCTAGGGAGCGCGTGTCCATTTCTGCTCGCAGTTTCGCATCGCCAGTAGGGAGAGGAGCTGCGCCGTGTGTTAGGAATTTTAGATACAGTCCAGAGCCGCCAGTGATGATGGGCGTTTTCCCGCGTGACTGGATTTCTGCAATGACGGGCTTGGCGAGATTCGCGTAGAGTTGCGCATCCGCGGATTCACTGGAGTCTAACACCCCGTAAAGATGATGTGGTGCTAGGGCAAACTCAGCGGCAGATGGCGCGGCGCTAACAATTTCCAATCCACGGTAGAGCTGAAATGCATCTGCATTGACGATTTCTCCGTCTAGAGTTTCCGCCATTTCCAATGCTAAAGCAGACTTTCCAGAAGCCGTAGGGCCGCAGATGTAGAGTGGCTCGGGTTGCATGGGAAATCACTCTATTTGGCTAGTTATTGAATAGATTTTTTAACCGCTGATTCCGCTGATTGACTGATTTGAAGTGGCAATGAAAGTAGGTTTAAATTTTTAGAAGATGACTCTCTAAAAAATTCTTCAATCAGTAAATCTGTGTAATCGGTGGTAAAAAACATTTCTGCTAGAATGGAAACTTTCCACTCATGCCTTTCATCATGTCTTTCATCCCGCCGATACCACCCATTTGTTTCATCATGGCATTCATTTTCCCGGGAGATTTCATCATCTTGCGCATTTCGCCGAACTGCTTAATGAGCTGATTGACCTCCATCATTGTCGTGCCGGAACCTGCGGCGATTCGCTCGCGGCGTGAGCCTTTGATGATTTCTGGGCGGCGGCGCTCTTCTAGCGTCATTGATAGCACGATGGCTTCGGTGCGTTTGATTTTTTTGTTGTCGAAAGCTCCGGCGGGAAGTTGCTTTTTGATTTTACTAAAACCGGGCATCATTCCTAGCAGTCCTTCTAAAGATCCCAGTTTTTGGATCATTTTCATTTGATCGAGGAAGTCGGTAAAATCGAATTTCCCTTCCTGCATTCGCTTCATCGAGCGCATCGCATCTTGCTCATTCACCTTGTCGGCGACTTGTTCGACCATGCCGACGATGTCGCCCATGCCAAGGATGCGATCTGCCATGCGGGACGGGTGGAATTCAAAAAGCTGATCTAACTTTTCTCCTTCACCGGCATATTTGATCGGCTTGCCAGTGACCGCACGCATGGAGAGAGCTGCGCCACCGCGGGCATCGCCATCCAACTTGGTCAGGATGATGCCGGTGATGCCGACGGCTTTATCGAAATGTTCGGCGACGGAAACGGCTTGCTGACCTGTCGCGGAATCGGCGACTAACAAGGTTTCCTTTGGACTTACAAAATCGTGGAGGCGTTTTAATTCAGCGACGAGGCGTTCGTCGATTTCCTGGCGACCCGCAGTGTCGAAAATGAGAACAGTGCCGCGTTGTTGCTCCGCCCAAATGAGAGCGTCTTTGGCGACTTTGACGACGTCCTTTTCACTCGCATCAGGCGTGTAGCAGGGCACATCGATTTGCTTTGCGAGTGTGACTAACTGATCAATCGCGGCGGGGCGGTAGAGATCGCATGCGATGAGTAGCGGGCGGCGGCCTTCCTTTTTGAGGCGATTTGCGAGTTTCGCCGAAGTGGTTGTTTTTCCCGCTCCGTTTAAGCCGCAGATTAAGATGCGAGCCGGTGGATTGAGGTCGAGTGGTGTTTGGTCACCACCTAACAGAGCAGTCAATTCGTCTTGGAAAATTTTGACGATTTGCTCGCCGGGTTTGATCGATTTTAGGACGTCTTCACCCAGGGCTTTCTCCTTCACTTTTTGGATGAAATCTTTGGCGACGCCGAATTCCACATCAGCCTCTAACAACGCAATGCGAATTTCGCGGAGCGCATCTGCAATGTTCTTTTCTGAAATGCGGCCTACGCCACGGAGATTACGGAAAGTTTTATCAAGGCTGTCGGAAAGTGTGGAGAACATGGTATCGTAAAAAGTTAGGAATGAAGAGTTATTCGGTTTCTGATAGATAGGTTGATTCACGATCAACATGAAATGACCAGCGGAGTGGAGTTTCAGGAGCTTTTCCAGCGGCGTCTTTCCAGTGGATGGCGACTTGACAGCTGGGTTGGCGCAGGCGGCGGTTGACTTGCCAAGAAAGCGTTTTTTGTGTCTGGGGCGTAGATAGCTGGGACTTCACCAAAGCCGGAAACTTTCATGGAAAGAGACGCGGGGTTGAGATTTTCCACTTTTGATAGATCGGCAGAAATGATCGGCAAGCGCGTGTGGACGATGGTTCCTGCCTCTGGTGTCACAGGGTAGGGTGTGGTCTGGACAACGGCGGGAACACCAATTTCTCCCGGTTTGATGGGGTCTTGATCCTCGCGGAAACTGGTCGCCATTTCAAAAATCGAATCATGATTTCCCAGGATGATATAGCGCGGCAGCGTGAGATCAGGAGAAGATCGCTTCACTTTCCCAGGGATGACGGTGAACATGTGATCGTAGCCAAATTCTCCGCCCAGCTTCAGCATCTCTTCGGTGTAATATCCACCCGGGTAGGCGTAAGTGTTCACCTTAGTAGAGAATTTAGACTCCAGAAAGCGTTTGGATTCGCCTAACTCTTTCCGCAGATAGGCATCGTAGGCGTTTGCTCCTTTTTTGCGGAAATTTTTAACAACGACTGGATACGGGTGACTAACAGAATGGCTGCCAATGGTGGCTCCTTTAGGCATCATTTCCTGAATCATCGGAGTGGTTAAAGCTCTGCCACCTCCATCGACGTATTCTTTATAAAGATAGATGGTGAATGGATAACCAAACTCTTTCAAAATCGGAAAGATGTCGGTGTAGACTGGTTTCCAGCCGTCATCGAAAGTCAACACGATGGACTTTTTGGGGATCTCCTTGCCCGTTTTTTTCCAGGCAGAGAAGTCCTCCATGGAAATGACTTTGATGCCGAGCTGACGGATGGTCTCCATCTGTTTGCGAAATTTAGATGGTTGGATCCGCATCTGAGTTGCCGGTTTGTTTTCGGCAAAGTCATGATATCCCAGCACTGAAACACGGACACCATCGTCAGGAATTTCCACAGGTGCAACGACAGGCGGCACGGACACGGGAGAATCCTGCGCCCAGATGCAAGTGCTGGCAAAAAAGGAAATTAAGAAAACGAGTTTAGACATCGGCAGCGGGAAAATAACGGCAATACCGAATTTTGAAAGCGCCAAGACGCGCTGACCGCTTGAATTCGCGGGACCCACTTTAACTCTCATCAGCCATAGACCATTCACGGTGGATCATTGCTGTGATCGCACGTGTTCAATCTTCTGCAGATTTTTTCAGGAGCGGGTCGCCTTTGGTTTTGCGGTAGCCGGGTTTGGAGAGAATTTCGACATAGATGGCTGAGGCATTCTGGGCCACTGCCTCGTCGATTGCAGGGATGAGCTCTTCCACGTGTTTTGCTTCTGGAGTCGCTTGATCTCGGCCGATTTTACATTCGAAATCCCAAAAATCGACGCCTTCAGGGAGCGACTTTTTCCGCTCCCGTTTCAGATATTTTCTCAGTTCGCATTTAATTTGCTCGATCACTCTTGGTGGTTGGTGATTGGGAGCGCTGAGTGGAAATATTTTCTTCATGTCGCCCGCTTGTGCGGTGTTGGAAGATTTTTGTCGAGTCGCTTGAATCCGGGCTCAAGTTCACGCCGTTTTTTCATCCTCCTTGGCGGGTAGTAATATCGACATCACAGTGGCGACAGCGAGTGTGCCCAGGACGATGACTAATGACACAAACGGATCGATTTTGATGCTCTTAAGTTCAGTGGCACTCAAGCCCATGTCGTTGAAGTAGGGCGGGGCTGCGAGGAGCAACAGCTTGATGCCGACGAAGCCGAGAATGAGAATGAGAGCAGGCTTGAGGAAACGGAATTTCGCGATCAAGGCGGCAAGGCAAAAGTAGAGCGCGCGAAGGCCAAGAATCGCGAAGATATTACTCGTGAAGACGATGAATGGATCTGGAGTGATCGCAAAAATCGCAGGAATGGAATCCACCGCGAACACCAGATCGGTGATTTCCACCATGATCAGCGCGAGGAACAACGGCGTGATAGCCCATCGTGCTGATAGAGTGCTAGGATCGGCTGGAGCGTGGGTTTCTTTGCCCGTTTTAGGATCGGTCATGTAGGTAGGAGCTACCGTGCGGCGGGTGAAAAATTTCTGGCCATCGTAAAATTCGACGGTGCGGAAAAATCTTTTGGCCAGCTTCACGATAGGATTTTTGCCAGGATCGCTGTGGCTCTGAATCAGTGCCATTTTGAGGGCAGTTAGGATCAGGAAAAATCCGAAGATAATCAGAATCCAAGTGTAGCGCATGATCAATTCAGCTCCCAAATAGATCATGCCGCCACGCATGATCAGCGCGCCAATGATTCCCCAGAACAGCACCCGGTGCTGATACTTTGCAGGGATCGCGAAGTAACCGAAGATCATGGCAATCACGAAGATATTATCCATCGCCAGAGACTTCTCCACGATGTATCCTGTTAGGTATTGGATCGCCGCAGTGCCTCCAGTGACTTCTCCCAGCGCAATGGCTCCTCCCACATATTTCGGGGTGTCTAATCCCAGACCTAGCCAATGGAACTGATAGGCATAATAAATGAAACCCGTGAAAGAAAGCCCGCAGGCGAGCCAGATGACAGACCATGTAATCGACTCTTTCATGCTCACTTCATGAGCTTCACGGTGGAAGACTCCCAGATCGAGAGCGAGGAAAACCATCACGAGTCCAATGAAGCCAATGTAGGCCCACATCTTCATGCTGGCGGGATCGGCTGCGATCACAGTTTCGGCGAGTATAGAAAGTATCATGATAGTGCTTTAAATTCCTTATGAATGTCACTGCATGTAAGAGCAGCTCACAAAATTTGCATAATGGAATGATTTGAAAAAATTCCAATGGGTAGTTCCTAGCAGAATTTACCTCTGGCATTTGTCGCATCCAGTGCGATTGGTAGATCGTATATGTATTTACTAACAATCTAAAACCATGAAGCGCACATTCCTCTTTCGCATTTGCATGACTGTTGCATTGTTCTTTGGTTTGGTTTCCCAGTCCTATTTGGGAGCCGCTCCAGTGCCGATTACGCCTACCTCGTTAGAAGAAGATGGTGCACGTTTTGAACGTGTGAACCAAGCCACGTTCAATTGGAAATCGATGTTTAAAGTTTATGATATCGCGCTTCATTTAGAAGCAGGCGAATCGACGAAAAAATTATTCGCTGATATACCGATGCGGCTGCACTTAAAGTATCACCGTGCTTTTACCTCTGCTGAAATCATTAAAGGCGGTAATGCCCTGCTGGCTAAAAATACGGATGCTACCACTCTAAAGTCCTTGGAAGGACGTCTCAATCAGCTCAACGCTGCGTATCGGGATGTGAAACCCGGCGATGCATACACGCTCACTTACGTGCCCGAAGTTGGCACTACTTTACGGCTCAATGGCAAATCATTGGTTACATTACCTGGTCATGATTTCGCGGCGGCTTACTTCCGAATTTGGTTAGGAAACGAGCCGATCAGTAAGCCTTTGCGAGATAAGCTATTAAAGCGCTAAAGAATAGCGCGATGTTACAGTTACTACTCCGTCTCAGCTCTAATTTAATCGGATTATAATGAAAAGAGTGTCGAAACTGTCACTAAAACAGTGCCGTGGTAAATCGGGAAATATGATGTTTTTTGTTCAGGGATCTAAATAATCAACTCTTATGACAATCAATTTCCTGAGGAATGTGACTGCGCCGGAGGTGAATCAAGTTCCAATCCATCAAGAGCGGATTGTTAAGTCTTTTGATGGGCTTTCGAATTTCCCAAAAAATAAGCCCGGCAAAATAGGAAAACGACCTAAGCATGATTGCAGAACAGTATTCCTTTCAGATATTCATTTAGGAACACATGATAGCAAAGCGAATGAAGTTGTCGAATTTTTAAAGCATGTGCGCTGCGATAAACTCGTGCTTAACGGGGATATTATTGACGGTTGGGCAT
The DNA here is from genome assembly GCA_012032235.1 of Akkermansiaceae bacterium. Lineage (GTDB taxonomy): Bacteria > Verrucomicrobiota > Verrucomicrobiia > Verrucomicrobiales > Akkermansiaceae > Luteolibacter. The sequence continues at coordinate 8,239 of JAAURL010000053.1, forward strand.
TAAGGCGTGGTGGGAAATGGAGCAATCGTCATAGCCGAGTCATCAGGAAAATCCTCAAGATGATGGAGCACGATGGCACGGAAGTAATTTATCTACGCGGCAATCATGATGATATTTTAGAACGTTTTTTGCCATTGGCTTTTGGTAACCTTAAATTCACCAAGCAGCACATTCACACAACTCAAAGCGGGAAACGCTATTTGGTTGTCCATGGCGATGGCTTCGACAGTGTATCCACCAATCACCGATGGATTGCTTCACTTGGTGCGGTGGCATACGATTTCCTTTTAAGTGTAAATCGATTCTACAACGTCTGGCGAGCTTGGCGTGGAAAAGAATATTTCTCCCTGAGCAAACGCGTGAAAGCTAAAGTGAAATCTGCGGTTAGCTTCATCGATCGCTACGAACAACTTCTGCAAGATCTCGCTCGTCACAAGAATTGCGATGGTATCATTTGCGGGCATATCCACACCCCAGAAGACAAACAAGTTGGCGAGATTCATTACCTCAATTCTGGCGACTGGGTAGAAAGCCTAACAGCTATCATTGAGCATCCCAACGGACGTATGGAACTGGTGCAATACGAAGAATTTATTCAAGCCCTCAGAAAAAATCGTTAGATTTATTGAATACGGCAGGAGACCGATTCACTACGCCGCCAGAAAATTCAGCCCATCTCCCGCTCGTTTTCCAGTCGAGGGTTTAGTTTCAGCGCAAGAAAATGTTTCGATGATCAAATATATTCTGGGTTAACTTAGCCAGCACCGATCATTTGAGATCGAGTGGATTTCACAAAGTGAGGGGAAAAAGAATGATCTCAAAGGGGTTTGATCTTCAGAGTTGACCAAAAGCCTCTTCAATTTAGTTTCTCTTTTGTGCACTTTTCCGCCGACGGTGATCTTTTACTAGGCTTCCCACTTCTAGGGTTGGCCGCCCGTTGACATTTTCCTACTTCACTTTTGTTCACCGGTCCGCCCATCTTGAGGGGCCTCCGTTTTCTTTTTTCCGAAATTTGATCCTTTGAAATATGCATCCGACTTCACTTTCCAAATACCGACCTTTCCCGCCGATTTCGTTGCCTGATCGCACATGGCCGGATCGGACGCTGATCCGTACGCCAGAATGGTGTTCGGTGGATCTGCGCGATGGAAACCAAGCGCTTCCACAGCCAATGTCGATTGAGGAAAAACTCGAATTTTTCGATCTGCTAGTCCGCGTCGGCTTCAAACAAATCGAAGTCGGTTTCCCGTCTGCCGCTGATACGGAGTTCAATTTTTTGCGCCGATTGATCGATGAAAATCGCATCCCGGATGACGTAACGATTCAGGTTTTAGTGCAAACTCGTGAGCCGTTGATTCGCCGCACCTTCGAGGCAATCGACGGCGCGAAGCGGGTGATCGTGCATATTTATAATTCCACTTCGCCGTTGCAGCGGCGGGTCACTTTCGGTGATGCCTCGCGTGAATCGATCAAACAAATCGCCATCGATGGTGCGACGTTAGTGAAAGAACTGGTGCGGACGATTCCGAGCACCGAGGTCGTTTTGCAATATTCACCAGAATCGTTTTCTGACACGGAGTTAGACTTTGCCTTGGAGTGTTGCAATGCAGTGATCGACGTTTGGCAGCCGACTCCAGAGGCAAAAATGATCATCAATTTGCCCGACACCGTGCAATGGACCACGCCTAACATCCACGCTGATATGATCGAATGGATGTGTCGGAATTTGGCGCGGCGCGATTCGGTGATCGTTTCTCTCCACACGCACAATGATCGCGGCACTGGAGTTGCCGCGACAGAGTTGGGCTTGATGGCAGGTGCGGATCGCGTGGAGGGTACGCTTTTCGGCAATGGAGAACGCACGGGAAATTTGGATATTGTTGTCGTGGCTTTAAATATGAATAGCCACGGCATTGCCACAGGATTGGATTTTTCCGATCTACAGTCGATTCGGAATGTCTATGAAAGAGTTACGCGACTCATCGTTCCGGAGCGTCAGCCCTATGCAGGTGAACTCGTCTTTACGGCCTTTTCGGGCTCGCATCAGGATGCGATTAAAAAAGGCTTAGATCGCCGCACAAAAGAACTGTCCCAAGATCCTAACATCGCGTGGGGTGTGCCGTATTTAACCATCGATCCGCAAGACATCGGGCGCTCTTACGAGGCGATCATCCGCATCAACTCGCAATCTGGCAAAGGCGGCGTCGCCTATGTGTTAGATCGTGAACATGGATTTGATTTGCCTAAGTCGATGCATCCGCAAGTCGGGAAACGTATTTACGATCTCGCAGATGAATTAGGCAGGGAACTTTCTACCGACGAAATCCGCGATGCATTTTTCAATGAATTCGTGAATGTCGCTGTACCATTAGATGTTTCCGATTACGAACTCATCCACCAAACCGGCGAGCGCGGCCAAGTCCAGTGCAAAGCCAGTATATTCATCAACGGAGAAAAAAAGCGATCGAAGGTTTCGGGAACGGCCCGATCAATGCGTTTGTCCACGCGATGGAAAGTGCTGGTCTCAAAGACTACAAAGTCACCGACTACCGCTCCCACGCAGTCCGTGGTGGTTCCGATGCCAGCGCTGCCTCTTATGTCCAAATTCAGCACGAAGACGGACGCTTACTTTGGGGGACCGGCGTCGATCCATCCATTGAAATGGCCGGTTTGAAAGCGTTAGTTACAGCTTGGAATTTGCTGAGGTGAGATCGACCTGATCGGTGTTTTATCTTTCCGCACGTATTGAACACCTCGCAAAGGAAAAATTTTCTAGCTCATCCTCGGCTGTGAAACTACTAGCGTTTTGTAATTGGTAAATTGCGATGAAATGTTCATAAGACAGCGCGAAACATTTTTCCCGATGCGTTATCCAACTCCTTTTCAGCAAAGAACTCTGTGGAATGCCGCCACGGGAGTTTCCATTTTAGTTCTCGGAGCGCTACTGGTCGGCTTGATTTGGTTGGTAGGTTACATTTTCGGATTTCTCCAACCGGTGCTTATTCCCTTGGTTGTTGCTGGGATTATTGCCTATGTGTTAGATCCAGTGGTGCGGTTGCTGGAAAAGCGCGGGATGAGTCGGCTGTGGTCGGTCGTGACCGTGTTTTTGGCAATTTTAGTGGGTGCCGTTTTGCTGATGGCCACGATATTGCCGGGTCTACAGCGCGGGAGAATCAATTTGAAAAAGGCTCTAGCCCAGTCACAAGTGACGAAGACGGAGTCAGCAGAGTCACTCTCCCCGGCAGCGACCCCAAATGAGGAATCTAAGCCTACCGATGATGGTGTGGGCAATCTAGTTCCTGCCTTAACGCGCTCTTTGAATGAACTGAGGCAAAAGCACAAAGACGGAATCATCGGATGGGCGCTCGCAGAAGTCGATGAGCAAGGAAAACCAATCAAAGCTAATGAAAATTCCAAAGCTCCAGAATCGATGGATGATTATAGCCACACTCGCGCTGGACGAATGTTGACGGAAAATCTGGATGTCATTTTCAAAACTGGGAGAACTTGGGTAACGGCGGGATCGACGAAAGTGTTAGGATTGATGGGGCTTCTACTCGGCATGATCATGGTGCCAGTCTATTTATTCTTTTTCCTTAAAGATTCCGCGTCGATTCGAAGGCATTGGCATGATTACGTGCCGTTAAAGGCATCGCGATTTAAGACTGAACTGGTCGATACCTTACAGGAAATTAATGGCTATCTAGTGTCCTTCTTCCGTGGGCAGGTGCTGGTCGCGGCGATCGATGGTTTGTTAGTCGGGATAGCGCTAACGTTTTTCGGGTTGCCTTACGGATTTCTCATCGGTGTTTTCATGGCGCTGTTAGGTGTGATCCCTTACATCGGGAATATTCTGTGCCTGATTCCGGCGTGTATCATCGCCTATTTGCATTCCCAGGGGACGCATCCTTGGGGACTGAGCCCGTGGGCTTACGTAGGCTGTGTGGTGGGGATTTTTGTCGTTGTGCAGCAGATTAACTCGTTGGTGACAGCACCTAAGATCGTCGGTGATTCGGTGGGTCTGCATCCGCTGACGGTGATTTTCTCGATGTTGTTTTGGTCGCTGGTGTTAGGTGGGTTCGTGGGAGCCCTGCTGGCAGTTCCCCTAACAGCTGCGGTGAAGGTGCTATTCCGCCGCTTTATCTGGGAGCGGCAAATGAAGAGCCATACAGAAATCGAAAACATGGAAGGAGAGAATCTGGCTTGAGACGCGCCAGGGATTTTTAACTCTCAGAAAAATAAGGTCCTCCCTCACTTCGCGCCACCGATATTCTCCCCCCGGATAACAACGGCTACATCAAAATGAGGGAGGAGGCGCGCTTCATGAGGATTTAGCCGCTGCGGATCAAGATTTTTTTGATGGTTCCGTTGATTTATCCCACTAAATCGCCGATTGAGCCAAAATCCGGAGAAAATAAGCGTTTATAAGTCCTTGCAGCATAGCCATCTGTCATGCCAGCTAGGAAATCACAGATGAGCCTCGCCCTTGTTCTTTCATCGGGAGCACAGGCGATTTCTCCCGCAGTATCTCCCGGGAGTAACTGAAAATCCTGCCCATCGATTGCTCTCTGGGAAATGTATCTCTCGCCCAGAACCTCCCACAGCTGCCGCAGCATTCGGCTGCCTTTGTGCTCTAGCTGCTTCAACTGCGGTGAGAGGAAAACTACTTCAAAAGCGAGACGTTTGAAAAGCTTCGACTCCGCCTTCGCCGCTTCATCGATCACAAGCCGATAGCGATAACGATTCGTTTCCGCGCTCAGGAAATTCACATCGGTCTCTAGGCGGGAGGACTGGATGTATTTCCCGATTCTCCTGCCCACGAAGGGGTCAACGCGCTTTTTTCGGATCGCCAACATCAGATCTCCCAGCGGTGTTGCTTCACCCGTTGCCTCGCCATGTTTCTCTGCCCAGCTTTCGATTTTCTCGATGTTCAGAAAACCCGCACGAACACTGTCTGATAAATCATTGAGTGAGTATGCTGTGTCATCGGCCCAGTCCATCACTTGGCATTCGATGGATTTAAAACTGTCGCGCTCATTTCCCGGAATCATTTCTAAGGGGAAATCATGGCCGCCTATCGCCCAATCCAGATGAGTGTACTGATCGTCGTAAATGAAATGATTTTTCGGGCGCGTGCCGTCTGCGGAGATCAGCTCTGTCCATGGAGATTTATATTTCAACACCCCATCCAGAAACGCGCGCGTCGGATTCATGCCGTCCCGTTTCGAGGAAAAAATCCGCTCCGTCAGCAAGCGCAGCGTCTGGGCATTTCCCTCGAATCCACCATGATCCCGCATCAGATAGTTCAACGTTTTTTCTCCCGCATGGCCGAAGGGTGGATGACCAAGATCATGAGAAAGACAGATCGCCTCTACCAAGTCAGGATCGATGAAAAAATCATCTTCTAACGGACCATCAGCCCGACTTTTTAACCAATAGGAAATCGATTTCCCGATCTGTGCGACCTCTAATGAATGAGTGAGGCGGGTCCTGTAAAAGTCATATTCGCCGCTCCAAAAAACCTGCGTCTTATTCTGCAATCGCCTAAAAGTCGGCGTGTGTAGAACACGGTCCCGATCAATCTGAAACGGTGTGCGATAGTCGCCACTGTCATCAGTCCCCGTGCGCCGTTCCGTGTCAAAAGCTCCGTAAAAGCGATTTTGCATTGCGGTAAATTAGGCAGCTAAAGATCACCCGTAAATGTTTCTTTCGTGGCTGGGAATGAGTGTGTGGGCGTAATGGTAGTCGCTAATACTTAATCTTTTCTTTAAAAGCTTCACGGCCGCGTTTTATCTCGTGATCTCACGCTCGGAAAAAATTGACTTCGGCTTTGTTTAGGTGCCGGAATTTCCCTACTGGCAAAGAATCGTCTAAGACGAATGGACCGATGCTTTTGCGGTGGAGGCTGAGGACTTGATTTCCTACGGCGTGAAACATGCGTTTTACTTGGTGGTAACGGCCTTCCTGAATCGTGAGCAATGCTTCATGTGGTGCGAGAATATCTAATAGAGCAGGTTGAGTGGTCAGGTCTTCGTAGGCGAAATAAATGCCGTTAGCGAAAATGCCGACTGTTTCGTGAGAGATCGGATCACGTGTGGTGACGTGGTAGGTTTTTGAAATTTTTTCCGCTGGTTCGGTGATGCGTTTGGACCATTTTCCGTCGTTGGTGAGGAGAATCATTCCCGTGCTGGCCCGGTCCAGCCGCCCAGCGAGATGAAGTTCGTGCCGCAATGGATGATCGATTAAATCGATGACTGTCGGATGCTGTGGATCGGTGGTGGCGCTCAGATATCCAGCAGGTTTGTGAAGCATCAGATAAACGGCTTCGTATTCTTGTAGCAATTCTTCACCTAGCTGAATTTTGCTAAATCGATGGATGCTCTGGAGACCATTGGTTTCTATCCGGTCATCGACTTTCACCTGACCATCTGCTAACAGATATGTTATTTCCTTCGTGGAGTGCGTGCCACGGCGTATGAGAAATCGGTCAAGCCGCATCTTGGTCTGCGCGCTTGCGACGAATGCTCGGCGGACGCTCGCCAATGACGACTTGTCGGTTGATCGTGACGGATTCGATGTCATCTCGCGATGGAATTTCGAACATGACATCCAGCATCATCTTTTCAAAAATCGAGCGAAGCGCACGCGCACCTGTGCCACGACGGACGGCTTCTTCCGCGAGGGCAAGGAGGGCATCGCGGGAGACTTTGAGTTTCACATCGTTCATCGCGAGCTGCTTGCTATATTGTTTGACGAGTGCGTTTTTTGGCTCGGTCAAAACATTCACCAATTCTTCTTCGGTGAGTTTTCGCAGTGAGGAAATGACAGGAATACGACCGATAAATTCAGGAATGAGACCGAAGTGTAAAAGATCTTCCGGCTGAGCTTTTTCTAAAATATTCGCAGCTGGGTCATTGAGATCTTCTTTGGATTCGGCGTGGAAACCCAGTGTGTTACTGCCCAGACGACGGCGAATGATGTCTTCAAGACCGACAAATGCGCCGCCGACGATGAAGAGAATTTTCTCCGTGTTGACCTGGATGTATTCTTGTTGCGGATGTTTGCGACCACCCTGCGGCGGGACATTGCAAATCGTGCCTTCGAGGATTTTCAGCAACGCTTGTTGGACGCCTTCTCCAGAGACATCGCGAGTGATCGATACATTTTCGGTTTTACGCCCGATTTTGTCGATTTCATCCACGTAAATGATGCCACGTTGGGCCTTTTCCACATCAAACTCTGCGGCTTGTAGTAAACGCAAAATGATGTTTTCGACATCTTCGCCGACGTAGCCTGCTTCTGTTAGGGTAGTGGCATCGACGATGCAAAAGGGCACGTCTAAGACTCGGGCCAGTGTGCGTGCTAACAATGTTTTTCCCGAGCCCGTGGGTCCTAATAGCATGATGTTCGATTTTTCAATCTCTACATCTTTAAACTCATCATCTAAAATGACGTGATCTTGATTGAGCCGCTGGTAATGATTGTAAACGGCGACGGATAATACCTTTTTGCGTTTTCTTGACCGATGACAAACTCGTTGAGTTTGGCTAGAATCGTGGCCGGCGCTGGAATGTTGGATACTGATT
>JAAURL010000054.1 GCA_012032235.1 Akkermansiaceae bacterium
GTACGGTTCGCAAGGAAGACACGGTTGATCACGTTCGCGCGATCATGGCCAGAGAAGGTTTTTCCGGATTTCCTGTGATCGATGCCGATGGCCGCCTGCAAGGTATGGTGACTGGCCGCGATGTCCGCTATTTAGATCGGTTAGATGCAATCGTCGGCGATGTAATGACGCCACGTGAAAATTGATCACTGCGCCAGCCAATACGGGTCTGGAAGAAGCGCGCCGGATTCTCTATCAAAATCGCATCGAGAAATTACCTCTGGTTGATACCGAAGGACGCCTTGTCGGTCTTATCACCGGCTCCGATATTGAGAAACGAATTACTTTCATCAATGCAGCCAAAGACAGCAATGGCCAGCTTCGTTGCGGTGCTGCTGTTGGAGTCGGTCCAGACTGCATTGATCGTGGACGAGTTCTGATCGATGCAGGAGCAGATGCACTTTTCATCGACGCCGCCACGGGCCACACCCGTCACGTGATGGAGGTGATCGGAAAACTCCGTGCGCTTTCAAATGTTCCAGTCGTTGCTGGAAATGTCGTTACTGAGCAAGGCGCACGCGACCTCGTTTCCGCTGGAGCCAGTGCCGTGAAAGTCGGAGTGGGTCCGGGATCGATCTGCACGACTCGCGTCATCTCCGGTGTCGGAATGCCACAGTTCACCGCCATTCAAAACGTCGCTGGCATTTGCCGCGAGGCTGGCGTGAAAGTCATTGCCGACGGTGGCATTCGCTATTCCGGCGACATTGTAAAAGCTCTAGCGGCAGGAGCAGATCTCGTAATGTTAGGCTCGCTGTTAGCAGGAACCCGCGAAAGCCCCGGACAAACGGTGCAATCGCAAGGTCGTCGCTTCAAAACTTATCGCGGCATGGGCTCCATCGGTGCGATGCAAAAAGGTGCGGGTGATCGCTATGGCCAAAACAGCTCCGGAAAACTCGTCGCTGAAGGTGTCGAAGGCCGCGTTCCATATAAAGGACCACTTTCCGACGTCATTTTCCAACTCATGGGCGGCCTCAAATCCGGCATGGGCTACGTGGGTGCCGCCACCATCGCCGAACTCCGCGAACGCGCCCAGTTCATCCGACTCACCGCAGGTGGCCTGCGTGAAAGCCATGTTCATGACATCGTTATGACCGAGGAGCCAACGAACTATCAACCGTTGAGTTAAATCTGAAACCCTAAGCACAAAATTCTAAACGAAGAGTGAAGAGTTTTTGGAGCTAGGAGACACATACACTTATAAACCGTGAATTCACAAAATCCTTATTCTCCTCCTCAGCACAATGATGAGTTTTTATTACCATCAAATATCCCGTTCGGAAATTTAGAAGATAAAGCTTTTAACAAATTATACTACAGATCCTGTAATGTTTCTGGGCTTGCTGCTCTTATTTCTCTTGGCTTGCTGATTATTGGAGGAGGACTTTTGTTGTCTAATAATATATTATCTTCATCCAAGTATATTTTTATTGCTCTATTAGTAATTAATTCAATCACTCTCATAGGTCTAGTTAAGCGGACGCGATGGGGGCGTGTTATGGGTGTTTTAGTCTGCATTCTCTCACTCATGAATATCCCACTTGGAACGCTCATCGGAATTGTCGGCTTGTTCGCACTACTTGGAGCGCCTAACTTATTTGGTCCAGATCGAGTTTTGCACAAAGATTTAAAGGCCGAGTTTAAACGAAGGAAGCAGCTAAAAAAGTTAAAATAGGAATCCTCATTTAGGATTTAATGCTTCAAATTTAGAATTTATATCATGCACGATTCCAATCACGTTGCCGTTCTCGATTTCGGCTCGCAATATACTCAGCTCATCGTTCGTCGCGTTCGGGAGCTTGGTTTTTTTGCGAAGCTTTATGCCATTGAAGATTTCCCTAGCATTGGCATGCCGGGTGCGATCATCCTATCAGGTGGTCCGAAAAGCACCAGCGAAGCCGACGCTCCAGACATCGATTTCGAAGCGCTGAAAGCCTTCAATGTCCCAGTTCTAGGCGTGTGCTATGGGATGCAGCTTTTGAATATTAAATTCGGAGGCAGTGTGGAGGCTAGCAATCGTCGCGAGTATGGACCTGCTAGCTTATTTCCCACAGAGTGCAGTGGGCTATACGCTGGAATTTCCCAAACCTCGCAAGTTTGGATGAGTCATTCAGATACGGTGAAAATTCTACCTGATGGAGCGAAAGTCATTGCTTCTAACCAACATGGCACACCTGTTTCACTGCAATGGAATGAGCTTTTCTACGGAATTCAATTTCACCCGGAAGTCACTCACAGCCACGAAGGAAATCAGATACTAAAAAACTTCCTCGATTTAGCCAATGGGCTGCTTCCATTTAAGATCGAGGATTTTAAACGCGAGATGATTCAAAGCATTCGTGATATTGTCGGTGATCGGCAAGTGGTCTGTGGTGTTTCCGGAGGAGTCGATAGCACGGTCCTGGCAGTTTTGCTCAAAGAAGCTGGAGTCAAAACGAGAGCGATCTTTGTCGATAATGGACTGCTGCGGAAAAACGAAGCTTCCGAAGTTCAGGCGAATTTCAAACGCATGGGCGTGGAAATCGAAACGGTGGATGCATCCGAGCGATTTCTAACAGCTCTAGCAGGTGAAGGTGATCCAGAAAAGAAACGCAAGATCATCGGAAACATGTTCATTGAGGTTTTCTGGGATGCTGTGGGTGATGCAGAAATGTTAGCACAAGGCACTCTTTATCCTGACGTGATCGAGAGCGCATCGAACGCAAAGTCAAAAGCATCCGTGATCAAAACGCACCATAATCGTGTGGCGAAAATTCTCGAACTCCAAGCACAAGGAAAAGTGTTAGAGCCGCTGGCTGAACTTTTCAAAGATGAAGTTCGTGCTCTCGGGAGATCACTTGGCATCGAAAATGAGATCTTGCAGCGTCATCCATTTCCCGGGCCCGGCCTGTCAGTTCGCTGCCCCGGCATCGTGGACAAAGAACGCCTCGATATTATCCGTGAGTGCGATGCGATTTTCATCGGGAAACTCAAAGAATACGGTTGGTATGATAAAGTCTGGCAGGCTTATGCCGGACTTATTCCTGTTAGAACTGTGGGCGTCAAAGGAGATGAACGCAGCTATGAATGGGCGACGAATCTACGCGCTGTCGTTTCAGAGGACGCGATGACTGCGGATTGGGTCGAGCTGCCAGCTCAGCTTCTCCGCGAAACGAGCCACCGGATTTTAAATGAAGTCAAAGGCATCAATCGAGTGCTTTACGATATTTCGACAAAGCCGCCTGCGAGTATTGAATGGGAGTGATCCTGTGGCGGCGGATTTCATCAAGATGAATGATCCTGACAACCGCGCTGTCTCAGCACTCTTTCGGGTGTTTGGCGCTGATGAGTGTTCCTTTGTCGGTGATAAACAGATCATAACGGATCGTGGTGGAATGCATTTAGGTGAGAAAAGGATACTATCGATTTTAATCCCTCTAACCATTCTCGTCGCGCTGGGTGAAAGTCTTCTTCATTTCTTAGGAATGGCGGTAGGAGCAATCTTGTTGCTTCCTGTTAGTTTTTGTGTGCTGAATGTTTTGCCATTTTTACTGGGAGCTAAAAAACAATCTTATCAATGGATAGTATGGTTAGGCCTCTGTGTGATTTGGGCTTTTTTCCGGCGAGAGGCTGGGGGAGTTGTTGGATTTTTTCCTATGTATGGATTGGTGTGGCAGTTTTAAATTTAGCAGCTTGCGCCATCTGGAATTGGTCTTATTCCGCTAGTTTTCGGTTGGTCGTTCTGATCTTGCTACATGCTTTGGCGATTTTGATAGGTCTGAAGTTCGGCTGGCTGTGGGCGATCACTTGCGGGATGCTGGTTGCTGCATGTTATTGCTGGATGGTTTTGAATCCACATTGCCAATGGCTGGGACCTGTGATTTGCAAGGCAAGCAACGATCAAATTTTAATCACGATCGATGATGGACCCGATCCACACGACACTCCCATTTTACTGGGCTTGTTAGATCAGTATCATACCAAGGCGATCTTTTTTATGATCGGCGAAAAAGCGAAAGCTCATCCTGAGCTGGTCCGCGAAGTGGCACGTCGTGGTCACGAAATCGGTAATCACACGTTCACGCACCCTCAAGCCAGTTTTTGGTGTGCTGGACCATGGAGAACGCGTCGTGAAATATCACAATGCCAAAAAGTGATCGAGGAAATCACTGGGAAAGCACCGTGTTGGTTTCGCGCGCCTGTTGGGCATCGGAATTTTTTGTGCATCCTATCACCCGTGCACTGGGTTTAGAAGTGATGGCCTGGAATCGTCGGGGATATGATGCTGTGGAGAAAAATACAGAGAAAGTGCTCGCGAGGATTTTACCAAATTTGACCAAGGGGGACATTCTTCTCATGCACGAAGCAACCCCAGTGGCTGAAGCCGTCCTGAGAGCAATACTTGAGACAAAGGCAGCTGATTTTCGGAGTGTTCCCGATTCGCTGATTTGATCTACATCTCGCTCAAGCCGTTTTGCCGTCGGCCTTTGGTTTGCGGAATTTTGGCGGAGTTGGGGAGTTTTGGGGAATGAGTCTTTCGATGGATTCGGTGGGAACCCAGCCGCGAGTTCTGGTCTCGAAGGCGACATAAGACCAGCTACCAGATTGATGAATGATCTCGCAGAGTGAGCCGGGTGGAGCATCGATCACTTCCGGCGAAGTTCGTGAAGCATCGACATGAATAACGACTCGATCTTGGATGATTACCGCTTGTTTCGCGACGGGCGCGAACCTTGAATCGCTGGGGTAATAACGCCAACCTATCAAACCCACTAATGCGATTAGGGGTGCAAAAACTAATGTGGTAGCTGCTACTAATCGCAATTTTGCACCACGTAGGGTAGCCGAGAAAACGAGTAAGGCGAGCACGCAGAGCCAAAGGCCAGTCCATAAGATGGATTTCCATGCCGTCAGAGGTAACTGAGTGAGCGCATATTGATAGTCTGGACGCTGGATGGTAATAGAGCCATATTTCCGTTCGATGAAACGAAGATTTTGTTGGGATTCTTGATGGCCAGTGTCGCGGAGCATTGCACGACGGTAGTAAAGCGCAGCATGGCCAGGAGACCCAGCGCGGTAGCAGGCATTGCCAATGTTGTAGAGCGTATCCGCTGAGAGCTCGTTGTAATTTCCAGCGGAAAACCAATGTTGAATTGCCTCGTCATATTTCGCGGCATCGAAAAAGTCATTGGCTAAGGAAGAGGTGTCATTGGCGTCGGCGGATTGATTGATGCCTAGAGCAAAAATGATGATGACGGCGGTGATGGCGCTTCGCAAAATTTTAAGAATTTCGCTGCGACGTTTTTGATCTATCAGTGAAGTGGGTTTTTCACTGCGGAAACAAAACGCATCGCGCTCCGCAAGTATCGCCTGGACTTCGGTGGACGGTTTGTTGGCGAGCCAGCGTTCGATAAAATTTCCAACTGATTTTAGAAAATCGATATCGCTATTTGATTTGGAATTTTCGATCTCGCGAAGCTCACGAATGCGAACTAACAAGCGTGGATCTTTCCGAAAACGATAACCATATCGCATCCACAGTGCTTTGATGATGAGTCCGATTGCTGTGATGCCAGCTAACAGATGACCAAGCCATGATGGAAATGTGGATGTAGTTGGCATCGTGAGCTGTGCGGGTCGCAGGATATTGAGAATGTCTGTCATTCGTTCTATAGGGACAGGTGTAGACTTTATTGCGGCATTTAGAGATTGAACGGGTGCAGTGCTAGGAGTCATTTGCAGTGGGATCGCTTGGGAAATAAGCGTTTTATACGTTTCATCTTTTGGGTCAAAGTAGACTAACCGAAATGGAGGTATTTCATTTTTCAATTCCAATGGGCGAATCGATTGATGGAAAATCATGTTTCCGTAAAGTTCACGGCGTTCCTCACCGCGTTGGTCGCTGGTCGTGCCATACGTTTTCCACCCTTCGTCATTGACGAGGGCTGGTGGTTTCATGATGTCGAGATTACCCGAACCTGTCACCGAGAGATCCACGGTGATCGGGTCACCTTCTTGGACTTCGGTGACTGCGGACTTCGCTGTAAATGTGAAATTTCCTACGGCATTTTCGAATCCCTCGGGAGCTCCTTCGGGCAAAGGTCTGGCTTCCAATTCTAGTTTAGGCACTTCCAGAAAGATCGGGATGTTTTGCCTTTCCGGTAGTGGATTCATGACGACTTCTTGAACCATCAATCTTACTTTTGCCGGACCGATGCCAGCAACTCCGGTGCGGGTTGGCGTCAGTGTGCTAGGATAGGCGATGGCGGTATAAGGTCTGCCTAGCAGATTCAGGCGACTCATTTCCGGATTCGGTTGAAAGCGCCAAGCGGTTAGGCCGTCACGTTCGTAAGAAGGAATCCCCCAATCGACTACTGCCAAATCTGAAGGGACGTATACTTTAATCTCAACTGGGATCGTTTCGTTCTCAAAAGGCTTTTTATTGAGAATCCTAAACGAGCTGGCGTAGCGAAAGGGTCTTTCGCCAGTTTCATCCGTGGACCATGTCAACTCATTTGGATCAAAGACGACGAACTCAACAGGACCCGTGACGTTTTTAACACCATTCACATCGACTTCGATAGGTGGGATGGTGTATGTGCCGACTTCATAGCTGAAAAGCACATACTGATAGACGTATTCTGCTTTTCCAGCAGAGGGGAAACGGCGATCTGCAGAGTAACCTGCTACTTGAATAGTTGTATGTTCGATGGCTGGAATTTCAGGAACATCATCAGCTGGAGAGTCTGAAACGATGATTTCTAAGAGTGCTTTCTCACCCCGTGCAATGAAGGAAGTTGATAGTTTCGCGGTTACTTGCGCCTGGGCGAAATGAGCCATGAAAATCCAGCTGAGTAGCAGCAGAAAAATGTGAGATATATTTTTGTAAGTGATCATATATTACCAATCTTTATTCTGCATCTCGGTATCTCCGTTGTCCCGGAGTGACCGGGCCTTTTTCCTGATCTGCATTTTCGGTTAAAATTCGGTTAGCACGTTCTTGTGGGGATTCATTGGGATTATCACCACTGTTTTTGCCCTTTTGATTCTCGTCCTTTTTGGGCGGACCGTTATTGCCATTTTGGTCGTTTTCTTCTTCATCTTCGCCATCACCTTCTCCTTTTTCAGGACCGTTTTCTCCTTCGTCGCCCTCTTCTTGATCTCCTTTTCCGTCTTTCTTGTTTTTTCCTTTCCCTTTGCCTTTACCATCTCCTTCGCCTTCTTGAGGCGGGCCTTCACCGGGTTGGGCCATGCCCATTGCGTTTTTCATTTCTTCCTCTTCTTCTTTGAGGAGTTCCCTAAGTCGATTGAGATAGGTCATGGATAAATCGCGGTTCTTGAGTGCGACTTTGTCATTAGGATCGAGTGCGAGCGCGGATTGATAGTGCCTAACAGAATCAGACCAATTCGTGATGAGCGGCTCGAATGGATTCGCAGAATCGCCGTTATCTTTTTGTTCACGAAGCTTGGCGATTGCTTCTTTGACAATGGTATCAAAGCGGTTGATGTCTGGGATTTCTGCGGGATCAGTCGGGTAGCTTTCATTGTTCAGGCCTTTCCAGCCCAGTTGGAAAAGCGAATTTCCTAACCCTAAATGGCCGTTGGCTAAAACTTTTGAGTCTTGAGAAAGTAAGGATTCGCTGAAGGCCATGCGTGCTGCACGGAAGTCTTGTGCCTTGTAAGCCGCAGAAGCTTCGCCCAGTCGATATCGGGAGCGAATTTCGCCGGGCCTGGATTTTTCAGCCAGATCATGGTAATTTTTTTGAGCTTCTTCGTAGCGTTTTCCCACGAGTGCGTTTTTTGCTTCGGTAATGTCGTTCGCTTCACTGTGGTCAATGGTTAAGAAAAATCCTGTGATTAGAGCTAAAGCCTGAATCGGCTTCCAGCGGGTTCCTGTAACAATCGATACCATGAGCAGTAAAATCGCAGGCAGGACCAGCCATTGATAAAATTCGACCGATATTTTTCGTTCGCGTCCTTGCATTTCGAAGGTGTCTAAATCATTGACCACGGATTTGACTAATTCGGGAATATCCAATCCGGAGCCAGCGGCGGCAAAGCGTCCTTTCGTGCCTTCCGCAATTTTCCGTAGCGCGGCGGTTTGGATGCGACTGATGACTGGGCGTCCGTTTTCGTCAAGTCCTTGGCCATTTTGAAAATTAGGATTTGGAACGTAACCACCATTTTCTGTGCCAAAGCCGACGGTGACGATGTAGACGCCCGCCCGCTCTGCCTCTTTGATTGCTTCATCTAGGTTGATGTCCTGTGCTTCGGAGATTTCTTCGCCGTCGCTCAAGATGATGAGCGCATTGTTTTTTTGACCGGTTTTTTTCAAAGTCTCAGTGGCGAGATGGACAGCTGCTGATAGATCTGAGCCGCCGAGAGGTGCCCAATTTTCATCGATCTGTTCGATGGTCTCGCGCACGGCGGTGTGATCAATCGTCAATGGAGCGTAGACGAATGGGGTTCCGGCAAAGGCGATGAAGCCGATCCGCTCGCTAGGCATGGATTCTAACAATTCGTAGCTGAGCACTTTTGCCTGAGTGAGGCGATCAGGTGACACATCGCTCACTTTCATGCTTCTGGAAATATCCAGTGCGATCATCACATTACGGCCCATTGTTTTTTCTGTTTTCGTACCAGCATCGCCTCGCGGACGTGCCAGTGCAATGATGAGCGTAATACAAGCGATTAATAAAAAGATCAGTGATAACCAACGCGGTAATGAGCTGCCACGTTTCAACAACACATTTCGCAGCCGCGGAGCTACGAAGGAAGACCACTGAGCACGCCGCAGGCGGATCATCATCAATGCTGAAAATCCCAAAAATGGAATCAGCATTAACAAGATTAGCCAAGCGGGTTGATCAAAACTCATCGGATCATGCAGTAGGTGGAGGATTGAGAGAAATATAAACTGCGGCGCCTAATGCCGCCAACAAAGAGAAGCCTACAACCCAAGGAAATAACTCCCGATCATCGATGATGGTCAGAGTTTTCGCATCCGTTTTTTCTAACTGATCAATGGTGGAAAATGTTCTCTTCAGGGACTCAAAGTCCTTTGCATGGTATTGCTCCCCACCAGTCATCGAAGCAATTTTTTGTAAAGTAGGTAAGTCAAATTCTGAGTAGGGAAATGCTTGCACGCTAGGATCCACGCGCCCTTCTTCTGTACCGATCGCAACGGTGTAGATCTTAATGCCGAGTGTTTTGGCGTGTGCAGCGGCTTCGAGAGGAGAAATTTTCCCGGAATTACTCGCTCCGTCGGTAGTTAGGATGATGATCTTGCTTTTCGCATCACGTGCTTCCAGCCGAATGGAAGCCGCAGCAATCGCAGAACCTATGGCAGTGCCGGATTCTTGAATCGTTCCAATTTGGCCGAGTTTTGTCAGGCGCAGACTGTTGAGTGCGTTACGCAGCCATTGATGGTCCAGTGTGATCGGGCTGGCATCGCGTGGTCTGCCCGCAAAGGCGATGAGCCCGATGCGGTCTTCTGGTCGGCGGCTGATGAAATCATCGACGACTTTTTTCGCCACATCGAGACGCTGGAGCTTTTGTCCCTGATCCTCGAAATCATCAATCTCCATCGAGAGTGAAAGATCGAATGCTAACATAATATCAATGCCGCTGGCGGAACGGCTTTGATACTCATTTCGCCAAACGGGTCGTGCCATCGCGAAAATAGAGCTAATCAATGCAAGAAAGGCGAGAGGCACTCCGATCCCCCAAGTCGTGCGGCGAACTTTCTGACCGAGGCTGACGAGAACTGATAGGTTTGGAAAAACCACGGCTGCTTCGGATCCTTTTCCACGGCGGAGCAATAGCAAGATTAGCGCGGGTATCAGCAATAGAAGCCAGCCGGGCTGCGCGAAACGGAAGTGATCAATGAAATTATTCATTTCATAAAACCATGGTGAAGGATTCCTAACAAATGAGTGCCGTCGTCAATGATGCGACTGGCTTTAGCATCGGGAATTTTTTTTGCGTATTTTAGCGAAGCTAAATGAGAGAATAGATTTTTAGCGGATTCACGTGCTGGCTCTGTGAAATTTTCTAACGCTTCGTGGCGGGAAATCGTTTCTTCGTGAGTCTCAAATAGAGCCGGATCGCTGGCGACAACGGATAGATATTTTCTCAAAATGATGGAGACTTGGACTGCAGTTTCACGCACTGTAGTTTCGCTAATTTTGGCGAATGCTTGGCAAGCTTCCAGATGAGCCGCACGGCGAATGGCCTCTGGGTCAAAAGCTGCTTTCTTTTTCTTTTTGAAAATGAAAATCGCCAGTACGGCGAGAGCGAATAGAACGGAGAGAATGATCATCCACGGTTCGATCCATGAATCTGGGACCAAAGACTCGGGAGACTGAGGTTCCAGTAATTCAAAGATCTGTTTCTTTTCTTCCATTGCCTTTTTCAGCCAGAGCGTCTGCGACTACGCTTTTTTAAAAGTTGGTGAAGTGCTGACATGGTGTCGCCATCGGTTTGTAAATCTGCGGCATCGATGCCGTGTTTCTTGAAAAGCGAAGCGACGCCTTCCTGCTGTCTTTTCATCAATTTGGAATACCCCATTCGCAGGTTCGGATTGCTAGTATTGACTAGCGTTTCAAATCCAGTTTCCGGGTCGATCATCACGACTTTCCCACCTTTGGGTAATTTGGCTTCTAACGGATCCAATACGCGTAGCGCGATCGTTTCATGTTTTTTAGATAATTTCCCCAATGGCTTATCTAACGGATCAGAGAAAAAGTCAGAGATTAAAAAAACTACCGATTTCCTGCGCAAGCTCCGGACGAGGAAATCGCAAGCATCCGAGATGGAGGTTCCGGTTTGTGTTGGCTTTGTGACAAGAATCTCGCGAATCATGCGGAGCAAGTGGCGACTGCCTTTTTCCGGCGGGATGAAGAGAATCGGCTCGTTAGCGAAAATCAATAGTCCAACTTTATCTCCATTTTGTAAGGCGCTGAATCCTAAGACCGCAGCCGTTTCAGCAGCGATTTCACGCTTGCTCAATGAGACGCTACCATAGTCCGCGGAGCCAGAAACATCCACTGCAATGACCACGGACAACTCGCGCTCTTCGCGAAATTTCTTGATGAAAGGAGCGTTCATCCGCGCGGTGACATTCCAGTCAATGAAGCGCACTTCATCACCGTGCTGATACTCGCGAAAATCATCGAAGTCCATGCCCTGCCCACGAAATGAGGATAGGTATTCCCCCGAAAACGATTCGCGCACGAGTCGCCGAGCCTTCAGCTCCAGCTTGCGCACGCGCGCCATCATTTCCTCGATCTGTTCGTCAGTCAGCATTCTACTAAACTACTCAAGGCACTACGACTTTGTTCATGATTCTTTCCAGCACGGAGTCGGTGGTCATTTCTTCGGCTTCAGCTTCGTAAGTCAGGAGAATCCGGTGACGCAGGACGTCTAGTGCCATGTCTTTGACGTCTTGGGGAGTGACGTAGGCGCGGCCTTGCATGAAGGCTCTGGCGCGTGCTGTCAGGGCGAGGTTGATCGTTCCGCGTGGCGAGGCACCAGAGCGGACGAGGTTTTTTAAAGGTGCATCAACGAGTCCAGGGAAGCGTGTGGTGTGGATGATTTGAACGATGTATTTCCGAATCGCGGGATCGATGTAGACTTGGTTGACCAGTTCGCGGGAGATGGCGACTTGCTCCGGACTAGCTACCGTCTTGGTATTGTATGGCGGTGTGGAAGTGGCCATGCGGTCGAGGATTTCTAATTCCTCATCTTTGGTCGGATAGCCGACGGTAACTTTCAGGAGGAAACGGTCTAGCTGGGCTTCTGGGAGCTGATAGGTTCCTTCTTGATCGATGGGGTTTTGGGTCGCGAGAACTAAAAACGGCTGGGGTAGGGGATAGGTGCGATCTCCTAGGGTGACTTGGCGCTCTTGCATCGCCTCTAACAATGCAGATTGAACTTTGGCAGGAGCGCGGTTGATTTCGTCTGCGAGGATCAAATTATTGAAAATCGGTCCCAGCTTGGGTTCAAATTTTGTCTCTTGTGGATGATAAACCATCGTTCCGACCAAATCCGCGGGGAGCAAATCCGGAGTAAATTGGAAACGCGCGAAAGTGGCACGCAGGGAGCCGGAAAGTGCTTTGACCGCCAGAGTTTTCGCCAGTCCAGGAACACCCTCTAGTAGAATGTGACCATTGCAGAGTAGCCCAATTAACAGGCGATCTACCAATCGCTCTTGACCAACGAGCACATGGCCCATTTCCGTTTTGACATTTTGAATCCAGCCACTGGTTTCCTGAATCTGCTCTTGCAAGTTTTCTGTTGTCATCGATTTCGTAGTGAACTCTGGCAGGCTAGGTCTTCAGCGCAATCGGCAAAGATGGAAAAATTACAGAAGAAGTGACTTCTGTGTTCATTTCGAACCGACCATGGAGGACGGGCTGATGCAATGAAGCATCAAGGATTCCATCTGAAGGATACGATCTCCAAGGCTTCTAGAAATGGCATTTCGGGATTTTCCTCGTGGTTCCATTTTAGGGTGACCACACAGGGTTTTGCTTTGCCATAGCTGAGGCGGTAGCTGCCATCGTCTAAAAGTTTCCCGATGGATGAATCCTTCGTGAAATATGCTTGGGTGATTTCTTTGGTATTATCGCGAGCTAGCAGTTTCAGCGTGAGCTTATTTTCTGAATTAGGAACCAGCTCGTTGTTGCAAGAAGCCAGCGGAGAAAGAATGACTTGGAATGCTTTCAGTTTGTCAGAAGGCATTTTCGCAAAAGATGCTAGGCGGCCACCATAGGTGTCTAGAAATGGATCGACGACGATTTTAGGTTCATCATCGCCGCGTTTCCTTACTAGAAGGGTGATTGGATTTCCGGAAAATCGACAGCGTAGTAAGTTTCTACGATTTGTTCCAAAGCGCGACTCTCTTTGGATTCGATTTCGATTCGTGTAGCGGGAGGAAATGAGCCTGCGAGGCAAGATTCGGCGAGTTCGGATGCTGGTGTTTGAGTTTCTAAAATGCGACTTCGTTCTTCGAGGGATTTCGCTGTTAGGAATTGATTGAGCACGTCTCTAGCCGTCATCGGCTGAACGGGAGGAGTCTTCACTCTTGGAATTGGAAGTGGGTTTTCAGCGATTTTTGCTGGCCCTGGTGGCAGGGAAGGTGGCGAGAGCTGCAGAACTTCTTTTTTCTCCGGTTCTTGGACGGGCTTTGCGGAGGTGGAAGGAGTCGTAATGGTTGTTTTTGGAGGTGGTGTGTCCTGAGTTGGCAATTTATTTGAAATGATTAGCGCTAAAATCACAGCGGCTAGGATGAAAGCAGCTACGGATAAAATCAGAAATAGCGGACTCCATTGAACGGCTTTCGGTAAAGGCTCCTCTGGCAAACTAGGTGTTGCGGCTGCCGCTTGGTCTACGATTTCTCGGTGGGCAGGTAAAATAACCGAATGGCCTTTTGGTGATTCTGGTTTTGCCTCTTGCTTAAGTTCTGAGACCTTTTTCGGGATGATTTTTTCCGCAGGAGATGGTGCCAACAGAGGTGCTTGAATCGTCGCTTTACACGATGGGCAAGGGCCGGTCACGCCAGCGAGACTGGCAGGAACGTTTAAGTTGATGCCACAAACTGGACAGCGGAAAGTGATTTTGTTGTCTGGCATGGTTAAGCGCTACAAATTGCTAGAACATGCTTTTAGATAGGTCAATTTTTTGAACAGTAACAGCTTTTGTATTAAGCCGCCTTACGGAGCAATGCGATCATCACGCCCTGAATGACCAATTCCTGTGCAGGAATCAAATCCGGGAAATCCGCATTTTCTGCCCGGAGAAATGGTTTTCCTTTCTCGATTAAAAATCGCTTCAATGTGGTTTCACCATCGATTAGTGCTGCGACAATATCGCCTTTTCGCGGTTCGCGGAATTCGAGGATGACGGTGTCACCGCTGCAAATATGTGCGTCGATCATGGAATCACCTCGCACTTTCAGGGCGAAGGTTTTGGCATTTCGCGGAATGCCCAGCGCGGCGATGTCGATAGAGATGCAGCCTTGGCTCTCTGGCTCCATATTTTGGGACATGCCTGCGGCGATATTTCCTAAAATAGGGATGTCACAGATTTCGCCACGATCCAGCTCATTGGGGAAAATAACGGCACGTGCTTTTCCCGGAAGACGTTGGATTACACCTTTTCGCTCCAGCGTTCGCAAATGGCTCATCGCCGCCGTCTGACTGGCGAATCCGAAATGGTGCTGAATCTCCCGTGTCGAAGGCATGATTCCTGTCTGGCGCTGTGATTTGCGCAAATACTCAAGGATCTCGGTTTGGCGTTGTGTTAGATTCATGTGCATCATTGCTTGAACAGTGTTCGATAGAACAATCTAGAATTCGACAAAGAGCAAGAGGAATTTAGCGGAATTTGGCTGAAGCCGACCTTAGCATTAACCGGTATGGAAAATTTGGCGCGCCTCAGCTACGCCCTCGATCTCTGGCCTCGCCTCGGTGTTTACCTAGTAGATCGTAGCGGTCGGGCACGCTGTGCGCCAAACACACGCATAACTCAGCTGTGACGTTGTGCAGAAAAAATCCAAAATACGCCATTGGCAGACTCCGCCAATGGGGTAGTATTTACCCGTGAATTTGCAATTTGTTGAATCTCTAGTCTATACCGACCAGATTGACGACTTGCTGAGTGCAGAGGATCATCGCCAGCTGCAGATGCACCTGCTAGAACAACCAGACCGAGGGATGTCATCAAGGGGTCCGGTGGTTTGCGTAAGTTGCGTTGGGCTGGATCAGGACGAGGCAAGAGGGGCGGTATTCGCGTCATTTATTACTTGTGGCGTGGGGACACCGCATTCTTGCTTTTCGCATACCCCAAGAACCAACAAGAGGATTTGACACCTGCACAGGCCAAGTTGTTAAAGAATCTAATCGAATATTACACTAATGAATGACAAGGACTTCCAGAAGCTCGTTGAGAGCGTTAAGCAGATGGGATCAATCATGCGAGGCGAGAGCATTCCGCACCGTCGAACCGTGTTGAGCACAGTTGATGTGAAGGGCTTGCGAGAGCGACTTGGCCTTACCCAGAATCAATTTTCCGGAATGATTGGTGTGAGCATCAAGACTCTTCAGAATTGGGAGCAGGGCAGGCGTGAGCCAGAGGGTCCAGCTAAGGCATTGTTGCGAGTAGTCGAGAAGGAACCTCAAGCCGTCATGAATGCTCTGCATGCATAGTAAAAGAGGCACAATAAGACGTGCATGGCGAAAAATGAAGTCCAGACCCGCATCGCTAATTGCCGAGTTGGCTTTGGCTTCATGCACGGAAAGATCGACAGAGATGCCCAACCAACCACAAGAATTCCTTTCTGGATACAGCGGCGAGACCATTGAAGAACTAATCTCAAAGGCGAGCGACTACCGGATCGACTCAATTGTCTTGGCACTCGAACAGGCACTCGAACAGCTGAGTGTTGAGCGGAGCTTGACCACCGAGGAGTCGATAGTTCTGACGATCGAGGCACTGGAGCGCGAAGTCAACAACGGAGGATACCTCCAGTTCTTCGAGAATTCCTCGCGAGAGCATGCCTCCTCCGTAGTTCAGGCGCTCAAATCGATTTCATGTCCACAGGTAGCTGAATTAACCCAGCGGGCTATTGCGACACTTCACATTCAAGGCGAAATCACAGAAGCGGCAGGGCTACCTCATTTTGAATTGTTGACTTTCAGGAAGGTCTCGAGGGTCCTTTCGCAAAGCGCGGCTCTGATTCTTTTGCCGCGGATGGTGTCTTTGACGGATTGGTCTGCCCTAAGGAG
>JAAURL010000055.1 GCA_012032235.1 Akkermansiaceae bacterium
GCAGATCCGAGCAAGTGATCCCGTAAAAGCCATCGTATTTGACAAGGCTCTCTCGGAAATCATGACGATATTCGAAGGGCGGATTCTTGGCGTCGGCCTGGAGGAAGCAGAGGTTTGGGGACGGCTGAATGCTGTAAAGAAATTGCCAGAAGTCGATGGGCTGATTACCGCGACGGCCATCGTCCATGGCCTGACGGTCGTGACTCGCAACGTCAAAGATTTTGAGAGTTCCGGAGTGAAGATCATCAATCCCTGGGAGTTTGTGGGCTAGCGCCTTATAAATCATTTTGTTGAGCATGTATAAAAGGTCGAAATCATTGGCGAAGCAGCCTGGAAAACGAGCAAAGCTCTGAGGTTTTCTAACAACGATTTTCCATGGTCTCATCTCCTCTGGAGGGTCTTGACTGAAGAGCTCAAACCTTTGCGAATGTAAATGGAACACATTCTTCATCACTCTACCGAGGGTTGAGATTTTCGAGAAAAAAGGCTGGCTATCAGAAGTAAAAACAACACGCCGCTGGCATACATCCAGATCTTACTTCCTCCTCCAGACGTCTCGGATGGCAATCCAGCAGTCGCTCGTTTCTTGGCTTCCATCTCCGCCTTTTTCTCTGGCGTCAGTTCGCTGCCGTCTTCGGCATGTTCGTGGCCGTGGGCTGCATCCAGTGCTTCCTTTAGCGAGATCCCGCTGCCACCGCCTGCGAAGGAAAGTGAATACGCACCCTTGGTGACAACTTCATCGGCGGGAAATAAACCATTCGTGATTTCCACAAAACGATCATTCATTTCACCGACCTGAATTTTCGTTTTACGAATGCATTCGGCAGATCAAAGTGCTTCACAAATACAAATCGGTTAGATGAATCACCTTGTAGTGCAGAGCGTGGCACGCTGACGATGTTCTCGCGTCGATCCAGAATGATCTGGCACTCGGCATTCATTCCCGGGCGGAGCTGATTATCTGGATTTTCGAGCGTAAATACGACTCCTGCGTTTGCACGATCTACGTGCTCCTTTTCGTTTGAACGAGTCGATAAATCTTGTCCCAGCGCACATGCCGGATCGGGACATGGGCAGGCAGCAAACTTCAACAATGTGGCCATATACTCCTTATCCGGCTGGATGGGAAAGCGGATCCTCGCCTGGGTTCCTTGTTTGAATTTGGCGGCAATGACTTGGGGAACAGTTGCCACGATTCGCATCGTTTTGAGATCTGCGATCTCCGCAAGTGAGTCAGACGGCTCCACTGGAGATCCTAACAAGGTTCCGACTGAAAGGACCGTGCCATCCGCCGGGGCTGTCAGCCAAACCGCTGGCGGCGGATCGCCCGGCTGACGACTTTCTATCAAAACTAGCTTTTCGCCCTTTGTCACATACGCACCAACCTTGAGGCTTGTCTCAGCGACGCGCCCGGAAATACGACTGCTCAAGATGGAACGTTTTTCCGGCACTGCCTCACTAGTAACTAGTGCGAAGACTGTCGTTTCAAAATCCGTTTCTGCGACCTCCACCGTTTCAATGCGGAGGTTTTTCACGCCGTTTGCATCGAGGATGATCGTGTCTATCTCTGACGCTGCAAAGATGTTAGAAATACTGATCATTAGAATTAAGAATCGTTTCATGGAAATTCGGGGAAATTAGGGTTTGGCGAGCACGGTTTCATAGCGCACACGCGCAAGGTGGAAATCACGTAGGGCGTCGAGTCCTTTACCGACAAGCTGCAAGCGTTTTTCTCGAGCGCGAAAGACCACTTGAATGTCTCCTTGTCCCGTTCGGAAAATGGTTTCTGCTAGATTTACTTGCTCGTCAGCTAGCGGGAGCAGTTCTTGTTTCAGCTCACCATGAAGTTTTGCCCATTGCTCCATTTCAGTTAGCGCAGCTTCTGCTTCTAGGCGAATATGACGGCTCAGCGCGATGGCTTCTTTTTCTTTGCGGGTTCTCTTTGCTTGGGCCTCTTGGATCGAGCCTTCATTTCGATTCCAGAGCGGTAGCGGAACTTTTAGCCGCACGCCTACGATGGCTTCCTTCTCATCACCATTTGGCGCATCTTCACTTCGTTCAGCAGCAGTGAAAAATCCTCCCTCCAGATCTTCGTAACGGCGGGCTTGTTCCAATGCTACGCCTTGTGCTGCCGCAGATGCTTCGAGCTTGGCAGCCTGAAAGTCTGGGCGTCTCGATGGATCGACGGAGCGATCTGGCAATGACAAATCGGTTAGTTTCCCAGCAACACTAACTGCTTGCTCAAGACGCATGCCGAGCAATGGCTTCAACTCACCAATCCATGTCGCCTCACTCACTTCGAGCTGGCGAGCCTCTAGGGCCAAACTACGAACCTCTAGCCTCGCCTGCCCTGCATCGAGTGGCGCGGCCTCGCCTTTTTTGGCCGCTTCAGCCAGGAAATCTGCAAACTCATTTGCGACGCCGATTTGCTTGGCAACCGATTCGCGATGAGCGCGAGTGGCAAGAATTTTTACTAACAGTTCCCGTGCTTGGCCGACGAGCTGGCGTTGCACTTCCCGCACTTCTGCTTCGGCAGCTTGCAACTCAGTGATTGAAATGGTCTTTTCTAACAAAAGCCGATTTGTCACAGGAAACCGTTGTGAAACACCGACTTCTAGTTTCGCTTCCCGAAAAGTGGGATTGTGTTCGAATGAAGTTTCCAGCTCCGGATTCGTAAGACGGCCCGACTGATTCACACGACCTAGCGCTTCTTTGATACGGAGCCTGGCCGCCGCTAGGTCAGGATTCTGCGCGCGGATCCGATCACCGACGCTTGCCAATGAAACGATGACCACGGGTTCTCCCTGTAGTGGTAAAAGGATGACGGCAAACGCCAACATCAGAAATAAGTGAAATGGATACATGAATGGTGAGTTTCGTAAGCACGCAGAAAAATGGGCGTGACTCTAAAGCCTGATCGAATGAACGAGGTCGCACCTAAAAGGCACGAAGGTGCGCAACAAATGGATCCTCAGATCAAAGGCGGCTTTTCCGAACTCAAAAATGGCTCTTCCGGTGCAATTTCACTCTCCGGGTTTACCCCAAACAAAAGCGAAGCAATGAGACCTAGCCGACACGTGAAAATCGTTTCTATCGCTAGCGGCTGGGCGGGAGAACTGCAGCAGTGATGATGATGTTCCGCAGGGCTACCGTCATGATCATGGCGCCCTTCCGAATCATGATGGTCATCGCAGCATGTTTCGACGGAGTGGGAGCAAGTCAACAAATGTCTAGCATCAGGAGAAATGGCACGAGCACTTAGCCCAGCCATCACGCAGAAAATTGCCAACCATTGAAACAATGCGCGCATCAACTCTGAAACACTTGCCTTCCAATCATTAAAATCAAGGCAAAAGTAAGCGAAATACCGATCCGCAAAAAGTGCGGCATCAAGGGTTCGGCGATGCAGCCTGCAGAAACTCACTGGCTGGGCGATCCTCAGCGAACTCCTTAATCTTGAGATTACGATAGAAAATTTCTGCCGTTTCCGCCTGCATCGCGATGGGGCCCACAGCCTTGGAAAGTTGAGTCGCGTAGTTGAGAATTTTACCATTCACTTTGATGATGGCATAAGCATCTCCCATAACGATCAGTTCGCACTCATTCCACTGATCATTCAGCGTATGCACCATCGCATTTTCCGCCGCACGATGTTCGCCCTCCCTGGAAGGAGTCAGTTTCCCTCCACTGCCTTCAGCGAGGAAGGAATGATTCGGTCCCTGCGACCATGTAAAGTTCACCCCGCAGTTCCAAAAATCTCCCGTATGATTTTGTTTTTTGATGTGATCAAAACGGATTTGAAATTCCAAAGCTTCTGGCCACACACGCTGATTTTGCATGTGGAAAAACAGCCAGCATCGTATTGGAACTGGTCAAAATTATTGAGTTTTTTCTTACCCCATTTGTAATCAAACTTAAAGCTGTAGCGACCGTAGCTTTTCTTCGTGACCATGATCCCATGGGTGTCGTTGGTTTTACCATCGATCTGATAGCCATCAGGAAAATCACGATAGACATGAACTTCGCCTTCATTTCCCGCTGAAAATATCTTAGCAGCCGTTTCTGGCTTTCCATCGAAGGAGAAAAAATGCCAATGATCCGAGAGCTGGCCGGAATATAGAGATGTGTAGTCATCCACCTTAGGAGTTTCAGCTGCTGTGGCAAATGAAGCTAATATGAGAGCAATGGAGCAAAATTTCAGCATAACAAGGGATTTGTAATGGGTTTAAAATGAAGAAGCCAATTTCTTTCACTGCGAATTCAAGCGGCTAGTGCTATCCGCGACAACCTCTTTTCTCGCTCACCAATCGATGCGAAAATTGTCACGGTTTAGCCTACCACTTTTCCCTCAAATTTCACCAAGGCCGCTTGAATAAGTGGATCGTTATAAAAGACATCTTCGACAGCGGGAGTGAGTTCTTTTTTTGGCTCGGCAGCGGCGTGAGCTTCCTCTTTCCACGGTGGTGGCTCGGGAGCGGGAGGGAGTTCGCTGGCTTCGGGAGCGGCGTCGATCATCGAATCCAGGCTGCAAAGGCCGCTATTTTTTATCTGTTTGATCGACTCCTTGCGGATCATACACTGCTGCCGCCGCACTTTCAGCAAGCGCATTAAATTTATCCATGACTTGCCCCCAGAAATCATCTTGTGCAGCTTTAAGCCCAAACGGATCATTCAGTGAAATCGGATTTCCATCGGCATAAGCGAACCAGTTAGAGCCACCGGAGAAACCAATCGGATCGGCGTTGAGGAAGCGCATCAGGTAGGGGCTGTAGTAGCGCGCCCGCATGTGGAGCAGGCCGTTGCTGTCGGTTAAAATGCCGAATTTCCCGTTGTAGAGGAAGGGAGTATCAAGATCACCTTCCTTGTGCCTGATGAGTCCGTACGGGTTGTAGGCGGCGCGACCGATGACTTGACCTGCATGATCTGTCCTAACAATCGTGCTATCCTCTATTACAGCCGGAACGACCATTTTGCCGTATGCTCCATTCGAGAAAATGAAACAAATCAACGTCAGGAAAATGGTGGCGAGAAATGGCAAGGCACAAGATTTAGTAAAAGCACTTGAGAATGTCAGGGGGAAACTTGAGTGCAAATGGGACGCTTACAACCAATCTGGCGAGGCAAAAGGATTCATACATTTTGTCCGACAATCTGAAATGTCGATATTATTCATTTACTCCGTCCATTTTTTTAATCTTCGAAACTAAATTTTTATCTATCCACCCGATCCATATTCCAGACTCTGCACGCTTTTGATCAGATACAAACAAAAGACCTCCTTGGATAGTTAGTCGATTCGCTTTTGAATTCATTAGCCAAATTAGTGACATGTTTTTAGGCTTAGAAATGGATCTAGGATCCAATAATTGACCTAGCTGGAAATCATTACTTGAATCAATCAATCCTCCTGCGCACTGCAGTCCATCTCCAAAAGTTACTTTAGAAGACATGATAAACCCCGCAACTTCCTCGCTTTTAATATTATCAATCAACTGCATATCTTCAATTTTGATTTTTTTAATTTCCCCAAAAATACTAAGCTCGCTACTTAAATTAGGACTTAATTTCCAGACAAGAAAAGGAAGGTAAGGCAGAAAAATAATAAATGCAGCATAGTTTTTTCCTTTATAAATCTATAACACATATATAGGCATAGTAAAGTTATTATACTTACGATATAAAAAAACATTTGAAGTAATTTAGGGATTTATTTTCAAATGAGCTTAAAACTACTTGTTTCTTCTCGAAGAGCCATTGACTTGCCGCGGTTGTGCCCACATAAAATTTGGTGAACGCATTGTCCCTTCACCTCGCATGTAACCAGCAAATCCGCCAACATAGGGAAGACCATAGCTTAATCCTTCCGTTACACCACGGGTCGGAACACCAAAGTGATCTGCAAATCGTTGTGCGCTAAATGTTCCTGAATTATCATCATCCACACCAGTAGAGCATCCGTTCAAGCAGATTGTTGCGCCTGCAGTTAAATTGCTTTTACTGAGAGCTGATAGATTTATTTTTTGAGGCCCTAAACCATGAGAATGACCATTATATGTTATATTACTAATATTTTAATAGAGAGAAGGCCTTTATTAAATTCATCAGTGCTTCTTCCTGGGAATACATGAGCTACTTCTGTGGGCTCTCCATAGATAGGAAATGGACCACCACCGTAAGGAGGAGGAACTTTGCTGTAGCCTATCACAGGAGTGTGGGAACGTGTAAATTCTACAGCTTGAACTTCGGCATGTCCTTTGAAGTAATTATGATTTACATCCGTATCTCCTGGGTTTCCATTCATCCCATAAAAAAAGATTGCGTCTAAGCCAAACGGATCATTCTTAGAAATTGGATCCCCATCTGCATAGGCGAACCAGTTAGATCCACCACTAAATCCAATCGGATCGGCGTTGAGGAAGCGTTTGAGGTAAGGACTGTAATATCTGGCACGCATGTGCAGCAGGCCGTTGCTGTCGGTGAGAACGCCGAATTTCCCGTTGTAGAGGAAAGGAGTATCAAGATCACCTTCCTTGTGCACGATAAGCCCGTAGGGGCTGTAGGCAGCGCGACCGATGACTTGGCCTGCATGATCTGTCCTAACAATCGTGCTACCGACTTGGTCGAAATGATAGGTTTTGGTTTGCTCAGACTGATTGACTTCATAGAGCAAGCCGATGCCGTAAACATAGTAGGTTTTTGTGCCGTCGGGATTGTGCTTTATGAACAGGCGGCTGAGCGATGCATTTTTATCGACTGTGTAGCGAGTGGTGCCTGTGGCATCGGTCATGCTGCGGCGGGTGCCTTCCGCATCATAGATGTAGCTGACTCCTGGAGTGTTGGTGAGCTGATTACGGGAGTTATAGGTTAAGACCCAAGGCGTAAGACTGGAAGAGGTCAGAGAAGATGGCAACGTGGCCGAAGTCATGTTGCCATCGGCATCGTGAACGACGCTTGCTCCATTTACTGTTAGGAGGCGATTGTCGTCATCGTGCGTGGCCGTGAATGTGGGGTGTTGGAAATTGCTTTGGACGAGCGGCGCGAGCAGCCGGGTTTTGATCTGTCCCGCAGCATCGTAATCGAAGCGCAGATAGGAAAAAAGCTTGCCGTTGCTGACTTCTCGCATGGATTGCAGCTGGCTAGCATCGTCGTAAGCCACCGTGCAGGTGGTGCTGTTAGGCCGTGTGGTCGTGATCAATCTGCCGATGCGATCATATTGGTAGCTCGTGACTCGGCCCGCCCAGTCGGTCACGGTTTCTAACATGTTACGGGAGTTATAAGTATAGTTGACCTGCTTGCCTGAGGGGTGGGCGGTATCGGGCGGATAAGTGATGCGAATTAGATTATTGTTCGCGTCATATTTATACTGGATGTAATCTCCGTCTGCGTTGGTGAAATTTTTCAATCTACCACGTTCATCGTAGTTTCGCTGGATGGTCAGCCCGCCTTCGGTGACGGTTTTTAGCAAAGTGCTGTTATCGTATCCATAAGTGATGCTCGCGACGGGATCGGTCTTGGTTTCAGGGAGGTTACGGGCGTTGTAAGTGATGGTAGTCGTTTGTAGCGATGGCTCTTTGACCGTTTTGACTAGATGATTGTCATAGTAAGTAGTCTCCGTGAGTTTCCCTGTTGGCGTGGTGGAGGATATTAGGCGATTGGCGACATCATAGACGTTTTGATAGATTTTATTCCGGCGATTGGTGTAGTCCTTGAGATTGCCGTTATTGTCATAGGTGAAATCCGTGATTTTGGTGAGTGCATCGGTGGTGAAATCCATTTCGCCACGGGTGTTCCATGCCTGCTGGGTCCTGCGAAGGAGCGGGTCTTTCACTTCGGTGACTTGGCTGTTTAAATCATAAAATAACTCGGTGATGCGGTTGAGAGGATCTTTAGTGGTCTTGACGCGGTGGGCAGCATCGAAGGTGGTGGTGACGCGGTGGTTGAGTGAATTGACGGTGTAATCCACCCAATCTCGCAAATCATATTGCGTGGTAATGATGTTATTAAGCAATCCTGCGGCAGTGGGGATCGCAGGCAAGGTGGTAGTGACATTGTTACCAAGCTGGTTAAAATTATATCCTGTCGTATTGCTCCTTGCGTCTACCGCGCTTTGCAAATTTCCGGCATCATCATAATTCTGGGTAATGACTGCGGCTGGTTCACCGGGGACGATCGGCAAGGTAGTGGTAAATGGCTGACGGCGTTTATTATAGGTCGTAACGTTTCTACGATTTTCCGGGTCAGTCACTTCTAAAACATCACCACGGGCATTGTTTAGCATCGTTTGAAACTTTGCATCCTGATAGGTCACTTTATTTGGCTGACCCCATGCATCGTATTCAAAATTCGTCTGCTTATTTTCTGCATCTTTAGTCCATTCTAGCAGGCCATCAACACGGTAACGATTCGTTGTGACATGCAATAGCAGGTCAGTCGTGGTTTCCAGCTGATGCTGCGGAGTATAGGCAAAAGTGGTATCGTTGCCGCGCTTATCACGGACTCTTTGAAGCCGCAGCTGTGCATCGTAAAATAGCTGCGTGGTGTGCGAAAGCGGGTCGGTGATCAGTGTTGGGTTATGATCTGCATTGAAGAGCGTGCTCGTGGTTTCTCCCTTCGGCGTGGTCATGCTAATGCGATGGTTCTGGCCATCGTAAGCGTAACTCATCTTATTGCTCTCGGCATCGATTTCGGCCATCAGCTGGCTCTTGCCATCATAGTTTAGAATGCGTCTGCCGTTCTGTGGGTTCTTTTCTACGGTAGCCGCGCCAGAGTAGAAGAACTTCCATGTTCTCGGCAGATCTCCCAGCGAATACTGTTCTTTCACCCGGCTAAAAGCATCATAGACATTCCGGGTAATGGTTCGGTTTAAGGGATCACGTAATCTTTCCAGGCGATGATCACTTAGATAATCGTAGTTCCAAATAATCGGATGGCTGGCCGTGTGTTCAGGATCCGTAAAGCTAACAAGATCGTTGTTTGTATCTTGGATGAATGTCACCGACCGCCCTGTGCTATCGGCAACTCCAGTCAATTTCCCAGCAGTATAACTAAGCGTTAGTACCCGGCCATAACAATCCGTCGCCGTATTAAGCGTGCCATCGGGATTATAGGTGAAATTCAGTTCTTTATTAAATAAATCCCGAATCTTTGTGCCGCGTCCATTCGCATCAAAGACAATCGTATTACCATGGCGAAAAATTAATTCATAACCACCTGCCACTGGCACTAGATTCTGAGTCATCCCCGCAGGAGAGAGAAATGAACCATTTGGCTGGCGAAGAAACTGCAAACTACGCTCGCCGAGCTGGACGGATACTGCATTGTCCTTCACCTGATCCACCGCCCAGCCTAGAGCTAACATCGCACAAGCCCACTTCTTGGGATCGGTAATGTCATACACATCCAGCGCTGCATGGGTCGCGGCCAGTGCCGCAGCGGCCTCTGTAGGCGTGCCACCACCGAAGGCGGCATCTCCATCACTGCGTGTCGTCCAGCGATAATGATAGTTATGTGACCAGCCGAAGCCCAGGCCTGTGTTGTTCTGTTGGCGTGCATTTGAGTTATAGTTTCTGGAAAAGTTCAAGCCCCGTGGCTCCACTCCGCCTAGTTCCAGATCAGTACGATTGAGGACAAATGCACCTGTCGTTAGATCCACCGGATCCGCGCCCAGAGTCAGTGGTTGGTTCGGTGGAGTCGTATAGACTGCACTTTGGTTAGAAAATAGGTTGCGCGCTAGATTGATGGAAGCGGCGATGCTTGGAGTGGTTCCGAACCCTCCGTTGAGGTTACCTGAAATAATCATTCCAGCGGTGCCACTATTTCCTGTGCTGCGCTGGACGCGTGCAAAGCCAGTTCCAACCCATGAGCCGACGGTTTGTGTAGAGGCTACGGGCCGCAATGTTGTTGTCTCAGCATTTTCAACAACGCGCTCTACTGCGCCACCACTGGTTAGGGCTCTGGTGATCAAATCCACGGTTGAGACGGCCTCGCCATTCTGTGTCTGTTCGACAATTGAGTGCTCGAAAGCACTTGCAACATACAAGGAGAGCTCAAAAGATTTCCTAAAATTGACAAGATTACTCTGTGCTTGCTGTAAGTAGCTATTTTGAAGTGCAACGTCCACGTAGGAAGACTTCTCTTGACCCACTCGCCCTACCCGGTGGTGGTTAAGACGATTCGTATCCGTCGCACGATCAATCAAACGAGATGCCATTTCAGTTTGTTGCAACCACTTGAGCCCCATCAGATTTAGGATTTCTGTTCGCACCTCCCTTGTGTTATCAGCAAAACCTGTAGCACGGTAATCTGCCAGTTTTCTCTCACGTTGTAGCACATGATCTTTAAATGGACTGAATGCATAAAGAATGGTGTAACTACAAGAGAACGTGTTGCTTCCTAGTGTCGCGCTGCGTTGATATCTGAGATTTGAGGGAGCATCCGTCTGGTTGGCGTTAATGGTAGTATATGGATGGTAAATGCTAGTTTCTAAAATGACTTCCGTGCCGGGTATTGATCCCGTCTCTTCCATTAACATCACATCATCTAGCCAAATTTGCGCCTTTCTAGTAGGAGTTGGATCGCTAAAAACAATTGATAGCCGTCGCCCGGCGAGTTCAGCAATCGGCTTGGTCCAGGTCAGCCCAGAGGCAGCTCTGATTTCAATCGTCGAAGCTCTTGCACCGGGGATTTCATCCCACGTAGCAAAAGTTGAACTGAAGGGGAAATACTGCGTGTTCGAATAATCAACGGCACTTTCCACAGGAGAAATCAACCGACCACCGATGACTTGTTCCATCGTCGCATTGCCGTTGAGTGGGGCAAGCTTTAGTGAGTTTGTTAGGTTTGTCGTCAGCGTGCTGAGATAAGTGCCTAGGTTCGCAGGATTCATCGATACCTGAGTGGCGGTAGAGCTCCCCCCTGCTTGAGCTAGTAAATTAGCCTGATTGTACCCACTGGCACCATTGATATTGATTCCAGTGATTTCAGTATGCACTTTAAACGAAGGATCTAACAAACGACTGGTTCCATCAATCACCGCCTCTACAGTAACACGAGGCATGCTAACTGCATTGGTTTGAATGATAAGGCTTTCTGTCGCCCCAGACGGGACGTATAGCCAACCGCTATTGATCGTTGCATTTGCTACCAACTGGGTTGTGCTTCGTCCGATCCAACGAGCAAAGTCTCGCTGATCTGCTGCCACTAGCGGAATGGTCATCATTCCATATTTGTAGCGAACAGTTCCAATGGCTGGATTCAACGCCGCTGCCTCACGCAAGAGTGCGACTAACAATGCAGATTGGTCAAAATCGTTTCCTGATTTTTCCAGTAAAGTGAATGCAGCCCCTTTTTTGCAGCCATAATAATGCTCATACCGGATTTGATTACGCACATAGTCAAAAATGCGAAGTGGATTGTATTCCAGCCCCCGCGCCAGTTCCTTGATTTCATCGGTTATAAAGTCAGCATCAATCACCCCCGTAGCAGGAGCTGCGAGTGCCTGCACCAGGGAAGTAGGTTTTGCGACGGTGGTGGGTGCGGTGAAATTTATCGACGGATCATCGCCTTTTACAATCCAACCCGGCCCGTTGATTTGAGCATGAAGCTCGGCACCCCAAAAACAGACGAACAAAGCAACTAGTGGGATTGACAAATTGATACCTCGTCCGGCCGAAAAGGAACGAGAGGCAGCTTTGGAAATAAGTCTCATAAAAAGAAAAAACTAAAGAGTTATTGAGCGTTCGTGAGGTTACCTTCTTCGTCTGGAGTGTAGGTTCCTGCACCGACTGGGGCAGTGACGCCTGTTAGACGACCCACTAAATCATAACTAAACTTCGCAGGTTGCACGGCGAGTGGATCGTTGTAGTTAATGTTAGGATTCAATCCTAACTCGCTCTTTTCCTTATTCGTCAGCCCATCACTACTTTGAATCGTGGAAGGATTGGCAGTGATCAGATTACCAAAGAAGAATCTCTCCCAGCCATCGGCTAGGCCGTCGCTATCACTATCTCCACCGTTGCTATTTCTATCCAGCGGATCCGTCGCCAAGGTTTCCACCTCGAAAGCATTCGGGATTCCATCACTATCAAAATCGGCAGCACGCGCTTGCTGCAAATTCGTAATCCAATTCGCATCAAGGTAGTTTAACCGCACGAAAAATTTTCCTGCATTTTCAGTGGCAATCCCATAGCTCTTTGCCCCCGCGCCAAACTCCATCGTCGGCGCATATTGCCAGCTTGTTAGATTGAGTGACCATTGCATGAAATAAGTCCGCTGTGTTACCCCTGCCCACTCGGCATTCAAAGTCCCAGCAGCACCAAAAGTGAGAGAAACTTGCGGTTGTGGCGTGGATTGAGCATTTGCGGAACATGTGAGCAAAAATGCTCCGCTAACAATAAGTTTACTTAGATCAGTCATCGGCTTTTTGAAGGTAATTGATTTTCTACAGACTGATCGCGCCTCCAGAAATGAAGAGTCACATCCTGCGGCTGCGGCGGATTCTTTCTCAAATAGGCATCCCGATCTGAACGTGCTTTTTCACGAGCTTCGTAAGCGGCGCGCAATCGTGGCCCTTCTTTTTGATAAAGCTCATGCAAACCGGTGATCGACTGCATCACTTTAGGATCTGAAGAATCACCTTCCGTCACGATGAATGCAGGTTGATCCGATGGAAATTTCGGAATCACCGGGCTTTGGCGAGTCAGACTGCGTTTCTCTGCTGCTCTTTCCCCAACAGGAGTCATCTCGTTGCTAATTCCCATAACCAACGAAAAGGTGCGTCCCTGATGCATGTAGTCTGAGAAACCGCATAAGTGATTGAAATCCACATTGCTCCAAGCCGTCATTTGTGTCCCAACTCGTCCATTTGACCACCAGCGCAACAAGGTATACTCATGGTCGTAAACCGTCGCAGAAACAAACACGATTTCACGCTCCTTCGCTTTTGCCCGCATCTCATCTATCCTTGCAATCACGGCTGAATCATCGATGGGCAAGGCTGGAAGAGGCGGCGCAGGATCAGCTAATTTCGGGTCACTCACCACGTGCACCGTCGCCGTAACTTCCTTCCTTACAGGCTGCACCCCTTCCGCCTGCCTAGCTTCCTCACGCATGATTTTCTGGGTGATCGTATTGCGGACCTCGAACTTCGGCCTCTCCACTTCTGCGGCTAATGGAGAAGATTCTTCATCCGCAACTCGCCCTATCACCGCTGTTTCAGCTGGATTGGATTGGTCCTCAATCGCTTCTGCAACTGCCCTATGAATACTTAGATATAACAAAAACATCAAAATCTTCATCAAAGTCCGCACCAAGTTTCTAGAGATTGAGAGCTTACGAATTGAACGCGCGGGGATTTTAGCAAAAAAGATCATGATCACTTTAGATTTAAAGGTGGTGACTCAGCTTATGTTTTGATAGCTATATGAGTGATTTCTTGAGACTTATAACAACAAAACTGCGTAGGATCTGTCTAAAAAGACAAGTCATTTTCATGAACTTGTTTGTAACATACCAGTTGAAGCAAGGCACATTGGAAATAGGGGCTTATATGTCGGTAACGGATTTGGCAAGCTTTCATTATGATAACTTTGTTTGTCAGAAGACCGTGAGCAGAAAATTGTTTGGGAAATCGTCGAGGCTTTGAAAAGCACCGCCAGGCGAAAGGTCTGTCTATGTATCGAATCGAGAAACTCTCCAACATTAGTGATCGCTCGATTTCAAGGATGGAATCACGAAACCAAAATCCTACCCTTTTCACACTACTAAAAATCGCGAAAGCCCAAAACATGCGAATCGGACCGATCTTGTCGAAACTAGAAAAAATGCTTTAACGGAGAGCATAAACCGAGGGCATCGCCAAAGCCTTTAAGATGAACCCAAGTGAACTTCTTCAGAAGGCTGGTTACTAAACCACTTGCCAAAAGTCCGTGCGAAAAAAGCTGCATTTCTAGCTTATATTTTTTGGACTCTATTTTCATGAAGCATCGGTCGCACGTCTCATCCGCTCCCGAATTTCTCCCAATGGATCACGCCAAATGAAGGAGTTATTACCCCACCACTTTTCCTTCGAATTTCACCAACGCCGCTTGGATGAGTGGATCGTTGTAAAAGGCGTCTTCGACAGCGGGAGTGAGTTCTTTTTTTGGCTCGGGAGCAGCGGGAACCTCTTCTTTCCACGGCGGTGATTCGGGAGCGGGAGGGAGCTCGCTGACTTCCGGAGCGGCGTCGATCATAGAATCTAGGCTGGAAAGGCCGCTATTTTTTATCTGTTTGATCGGCTCGAGAGCGGGTTGGGGAGCTGGAGATTTTTCAACGACGGGAGCGGGAGCTGGCTCTGCTTTTGGGGCGGGAGCTGCGGGCGTGGTAGGGAGAAAATCGGCGCTGCGTTGTAAGACTTTGATGACGTCGGTGATGCGAACTTCGCTGAGAGATTGGATCGCTTTGATGACTCCTAGCTCGAAATGGAGGCGCTTGTTGGTCGCCCATTTCATGCGGCCTTCCGTCTCCGCAAAGACGTCGATGGCAGCAAGGATGCGATCAGGTGGATATTCGTCAGCGGCGTCTAACAGAGAGCTCCACAGTGGAGCGGGAATACCATCGCCGTCGGCGGAAGGATCTAATTTAGCGACTAACAAGGCACGCAGACAGCCGATGAGTTCTCCTAAAAGTTGTGAAAGTTCTCTCCCGCTTTCGGCTTCTTTCTGAATGAGAGAAAGCGCGGCGGGATTATCGCAGGAGAGCAAAGTTTGCGTGAGCGATGCGACTTTCTCCCGGGAGGTGAAACCGAAAACGTCGAGGACGTTGGCTTCATTGATCGAATCTCCGCAGAAGGAAACCAGCTGATCGAGCATCGACTGCGCGTCGCGCATTCCTCCATCGGCGCCTTTTGCGATCGCCCAGGCAGCAGTTTCATTGAGAGAAATCCCCTCCTCTTTGGCAATATGCAGCAAGTGCTGCGTGATCGTCTCCGTGGGAATCGGGCGCAGGTCAAAGCGTTGGCAGCGAGAAAGAATCGTCGGTAAAATTTTATTCGCCTCAGTCGTGGCAAAGATAAATTTCACATGTGGCGGCGGCTCTTCCAGCGTCTTGAGCAGCGCGTTGAAGGCCGCGTTGGAAAGCATGTGGACCTCATCGATATAGAAAATTTTAAACTGCCCGCGGGCGGGAGCGAAACGAACAGACTCGCGGAGATCACGGACTTGTTCGACGCCGTTGTTAGACGCCCCATCGATTTCTAACACGTCTAGGGAGCGACCTTCCGCGATCTCAATGCAGACGTCCTCATCGGGATCGAAATCTGCTTTCGGGCCATTTGTGCAGTTCAAAGCTTTGGCTAAAATCCGCGCCGTGGAAGTTTTCCCCGTGCCGCGTGGACCGACGAAAAGATAGGCATGGGCCAAGCGATTTTGGGCAATGGCATTGCGAAGCGTTCTGACGACATGATCCTGACCGAGGACGTCGTCAAAAGTTTTAGGGCGATATTTGCGGGCGAAGACCTGATAACTCACGCCGCTGAGTGTAGGGATGGTAGCCGGTTTGTCATGACCGAGTTTTCAGAAAGATGAAAAAGTCTAGGGCTCCTACATTAGAGTCTGTCCCAAAACGGCGATTTTTCGGAACAGCTCTTGCAGCATGTTCAAATGATTGTGTATCGAGCGTCAATCTAGCCAAATTCGGAGTTGGGGAATGGAGTTCTCTTCCGTTTTTGACGAATCAATCTGAAATCCGCTGCTTTG
>JAAURL010000252.1 GCA_012032235.1 Akkermansiaceae bacterium
CTCGGAAAATTTCTCAGGCGCGCACCACAGGATTTTCTCATGTTCCAAAGCCTGCGGCTCGCCTTCTACGACTTTACAGTGAAATGGTATCAAGTGGATGACTCTTTCGGGGTAAGTCCAAATGACCGGAGTTAGTGCTGCTCCCACTTCGACTTTGACACCGAGTTCCTCACGGAGTTCACGAACCAAGGCAGTTTCGGGAGATTCGCCAGGATCCACTTTGCCACCAGGAAATTCCCATAAGCCACCGAGATGCTTTCCAGCTGGCCTCAAACAAGCGAGAAACTCACCTGAAGAATTTTCAATCACACCACACACTACGTCCAACATGTAGGGAGAATGGATGAATCCTGAAAAGCTGTCTCTTTCTGTTTCAAAAAAACCGCTGGGGATCACCCAACGGTTTACTGAAAATTCTGTCAGAAAAATTAGACGAGTTCTTTTTTCTCTTCTTTGTGTTCTTTGTGCTCTTTATCTTCTTTCTTATCACCTTCGCACTTGCCGCAATGAGCTAGTGTGCCTTCTTCCTTCTTCTCCTTATCTTTGTCGCATTTGTCGCAGTCTTTTGCGAGCGTGCCTTCTTCCTTCTTGTCTACTTTTTCTTTATCGCACTTGTCGCAATCTTTAGCGGAAGCAACAGGGATAACAATGAACGATGCGAAGATCGCTGTGAGTAATAATTTCATGGGTATGTTTTGTTTTGTTGTTGTTTGGATCAAACACGTGGTGGATCATAATCGTTCTTACGAGCCACGCTAGTGGAATTTATTCAATTATTTTACGTGTTCTTGCAACTGGTTAGCTACACGACAGAGGAGATTTGTCTGAATACTTCCACTTCCGCTGAAAAATCATTACTCATGATTGAGCTTGGCGGGTGAAAAAATCTTTCCTATCTCCTGCCCGCCTGTCCGCGTCGTTTTCCATTTTAGCTTCTGATTCTGCCACTTCTGCACGCCGTGGGTGCTTGGTTTTGCCCCATGGCACAGTTGAGACGCCGATCTTTATGCCTGTTGGCACACAGGGCACGGTCAAGACTTTGCACCCGGCGGAGCTGGATCTCTTAGGCTCCCAAATTATTTTGGGAAATACTTACCATCTCTGGCTGCGCCCCGGCCACGAGCTGATTCGCGAATTGGGCGGATTGCATCGTTTCAGCACTTGGGAAAAGCCCATGCTTACAGACTCCGGTGGTTTCCAGGTCTGGTCATTGGCGAAACTCCGGAAAATCAGCGAGGAAGGCGTGCGTTTCCAGAATCATCTGGACGGTTCTAAAATGATGCTCACTCCCGAGCTGAGCATGGAAATCCAAGGAGCGCTGGGTTCTGACATCGCGATGCTTTTCGACGAATGTCCTCCCTACCCTTGCGATGAAGCCTACGCGGCGAAATCCCTAGCAATGACTACCCGTTGGGCGAAACGCTGCAAGGACTGGGTCGCTGACAACGAACCCAAATCGGGAAATGGTCGGCAGCAGCATTTCGGAATCGTCCAGGGCTCCATCTACGCCGATCTCCGGGAGCAATCCGCCAGGGAGCTCGTCGATTTAGACTTCGACGGCTACGCCA
The DNA here is from genome assembly GCA_012032235.1 of Akkermansiaceae bacterium. Lineage (GTDB taxonomy): Bacteria > Verrucomicrobiota > Verrucomicrobiia > Verrucomicrobiales > Akkermansiaceae > Luteolibacter. The sequence goes on from JAAURL010000252.1 coordinate 1,569, forward strand.
TCGGCGGCGTTTCTGTGGGAGAACCTGAGCACGAAATGTTCCGCGCGATCGACAATGCCATTCCTTTTCTCCCGGAAAACAAACCCCGCTACGCCATGGGATTGGGCACTCCGCCGCAAATTTTGGAAATGATCGCCCGCGGCGTCGATATGTTTGACTGCGTGATGCCCACGCGAATCGCCCGCCACGGAATGGCCATGACGCTGGATGGGCCGATCAATATCAAAAATCTGATCCACGCTAAAGATCCCCGCCCGATTTGCGAAAGCTGCCACCCGCATGTTGCTGGATTCTCCCGGGCATATTTACGTCATCTTTTCCGCGCAGGTGAAATCCTCGGTTTGCGGTTGCTTTCCTTCCATAATCTGCATTTCTACCTCTCTCTCGTTGCCGGGGCTAGGGAAGCTATCGCCGCCGGAACGTTCTTAGATTTCAAAAATTCATTCATCCAACGCTACACACGCACGACTCCACTATGATTTTTCAAACTAGTTTCATCCTCGCAGAAACAGCCGCACCAGGCGGTATTTTAGGCAACCCTTTGATCATGCTAGTTGTCATGGTCGTGATGTTTTACTTCTTGCTCATTCGCCCACAGCAGATGCAGAGAAAGGAACTGAACGCCCGCATCGCCGCCCTGCAATCTGGCGATAAAGTAGTCTTAACCTCCGGCCTTTATGGAATCATCCATACGGTAAAGGAAAAGACGGTGATGGTGAAAGTCGCTGAAGGCACGATGCTGGAATTCGACAAAGCCGCCGTCGCCACCGTTCAAAAGAAATAAGCTTCTCACGCAAAAACCCAATCGCCTAGACATACACTGTCACCTTTTCAATACTTCCCTGCCATGCTCGCCGTCAGTTACTTAGAAAATTCTTACGTTATTTTTTCAGTCGGAATGATCCTGTTGATCATGTTCTTCTGGTATTTCGCGACCGAGTTCGAAAAAAGAAAACGTAACATTGGCACAGCCCTTTCCATCGCAGTTTGCGCCGTGTGTATTTTAGCCACACTGCCTTTTAAGGAAAAACTCAAAGGCGGCATCGACATCCTAGGCGGCTCCTCTTTCAAACTCAGAATTCAGGAGCGCGAGGACGAAAAAGGCGAGAAAACACCCATCAACGAAGAGCAAGTCGAGCAGGCGATCAAAGTCATCGAAGGCCGTCTCAATAGCATGGGCACTGCCGAGCCTCTGATCGCCCGCGAAGGAACAGACGGCATCATCGTCCAAATGCCTGGTGTAGAACCAGAGGAAGCTGCAAAAATCCGCGCAACGCTTGAAAAAGTCGCCAAGCTAGAACTCCGCGAGGTCAGTCCACGAAATGAAGAGCCTGGTGCGGATGGTAAATCGCTGGCTCAGCGCGTCGCCGAGGGCACCGAGATCGTTCCTGGCTACAAAGCCTATATGGAAAAACGCAAAGGCGAAGACGGCAAGGAAACTTCTCGCCCCATTTTGCTCAATCGTCGCATGGCACTGGGCGGCTCCGACATTGCCCGCGCCTACCCTTCTCAGCAGCAATCAGACGCTGTCGACATCACGCTAAATGGCGAGGGTGAGGACAAAATGATCGCCCTGACACAAAACATGACTCCAAATCGTGATCGCATCGCGATCGTTTTAGATGGCGAAGTCATTAGCGCCCCCACGGTACAAAGCGTTCCGCTCGGGAAGAACTTTAACATCAACGGTCTCAATGACCCCGGCGAGCCAAAGACACTTTCCAATTCACTCATGAATCCTCTGGAAAACCCACTGCTCGTTGACGAAGAGCGCACGGTTTCC
>JAAURL010000253.1 GCA_012032235.1 Akkermansiaceae bacterium
TAAAAATGATGTTGCGAAGTTAACAACGATCGAAGCTGGCCGTTCGGACGGGAGATTCACCCAAGTATTATCCGGCATTCCAGCGGGAGAAGAAGTACTGCTGCATCCACCTGACACAGTGAAGGATGGAGCCTCTGTGACACGCCGCAGCAGGTGAAATTCACAGCTCCCTTTTTTAAAGAGCGGGAGAAATCAGTGCTCTAAAATCGGGTTTGCCATCACCGGATAGATGCCGTGAAGTGCTCCCGTGCGATACGAATCCATTTCTCCCGATTTTTTCATAGGTAATCGAAACAATCTGCGCGGATTGCTAAAGCCTAACAGCATGGTGATTCTCCATGCCAATGACATTTATCCGACGAATGGAGACGGAGTAATGGCATTTAAGCAAAACAGTGATCTATTTTATCTAACAGGAGTCGATCAAGAGGAGACGACGTTGCTCCTCGTGCCAGACGCAGTGGATCCGAAGGAGCGGGAAATTCTTTTTGTGAAGGAAACCAATGAGCGAATCGCAATTTGGGATGGAGAAAAGCTGAGCAAGGAGCAGGCACGCGCGGCGACTGGGATCCAGCAGATCGAATGGGCACATCATTTTCATGCATTTCTCCACCGCATGGCACCGCAAGTAGAGCACATCTACTTGGCCACCAATGAACATTTACGTGCGAATGTCGTCGTGGAAACGAGCAACGCCCGTTTCATCAAGGAATGCCAGCAGCGCTATCCGCTGCATCGTTACGAGCGCCTGGCACCGTTGCTGCACCGCCTGCGGATGATAAAGCACAAGGAGGAAATCAAAATGCTCCAGCGTGCTTGCGACATTACAGAAGCTGGATTTCGGAGAGTGTTAGATTTCATCAAGCCAGGCGTAGGTGAATGGGAAATCGAGGCAGAGCTGCTCCATGAATTTGTGCGTCGCGGTTCGCGTGGCTTTTCCTACGGGCCGATCATTGGCGCTGGGAAGGACTCCTGTGTGCTGCACTATGTGGCAAACGATAAAGTCTGTAAGGATGGAGAAATTATCCTGATGGATGTGGCCGCAGAATACGCAGGCTGGGCGTCTGATCTCACGCGCACGGTCCCGGTTAGCGGGAGATTTTCCCAGCGCCAACGCCAAGTTTACGACGCAGTATTGCGCGTTTTCCGTGGTGCAAATGAACTGCTACGTCCCGGCAGCACGCCGATGGAATACCAGAAAGAAGTCATCGATTTAATGGAGCGGGAGCTGGTGGACTTGGGTCTTTTCTCCGCCAAGGAAGCCCGCGCTCAAGGACCGGACAAAGCCTTGGTGAAAAAGTATTTCATGCACGGCACCTCTCACCACTTAGGACTGGATGTGCATGATGTTTGCCCGCCGCACCAACCTTATGCGGAAGGCATGGTCCTCACGATCGAGCCAGGGATCTATATCCGGGAAGAATCACTCGGCATCCGCTTGGAAAATGATGTCATCATCGGGAAAAATAAAAATTTCGACCTGATGCGAAATATTCCGATCGAAGCCGAGGAAATCGAAGCTCTGATGCAAAAGCACTAAGCAGGCGTCATTTTCGAAAAATTTCTTGTCACAGTAGGATACGGCTTGGACGAATCAGGAAGTTCGTCCATCGTCGCGCCCGTTATGCATTTTTCTGGCACCTACACTGCTCTTATCACTCCATTTCGCGATGGTGAAATCGACACTCCTGCTTTCCAAGCGCTCATTGAGCGGCAAATCGCTGCGGGCATCGACGGCATTGTCCCGGTCGGCACGACAGGAGAATCTCCGACGCTGGACACGGAGGAGCACATCGAAGTCATCCGTCTAGCCGTGGAGTTTGCCGCTGGTCGCTGCAAAGTCATTGCTGGGAGTGGCGCGAATGCCACATCCGAAGCCATCGAGCTGACCGAGGCCGCTGAGGCCGTGGGAGCGACTGGCTCCCTGCAGGTCTGTCCTTATTACAACAAGCCTTCGCAGGAAGGACTCTATCTTCATTTCAAAGCCGTCGCTGAATCCTCCAATTTACCGATCATGCTTTACAGCGTTCCGGGACGCTCCTCCATCGAGATCGCGCCGGAAACTGCTGCGCGTTTAGCCGCGGATTGCCCGACGATCGTGGCCATCAAAGAAGCAGGTGGCTCCGTCGACCGCGTCAATCAACTGGTCCAAGCTGTGCCAGCAGATTTCGGGATTCTTTGCGGCGATGATCCACTAACGCTGCCCTTCGTTTCCTGCGGTGCGACGGGTCTGGTTTCGGTGGCTTCTAACTTAATTCCCGATGTCATCGTGAAGCTGGTGAAAGCCTGTCTCAGCGGAAATTTCCCGGAAGCTCTCGAACTTCAGAAAAAATATTATCCACTCATGCGCGGCCTAATGTCACTGGATGTAAATCCCGTGCCGATCAAAACAGCCGTCGCGCTCCAAGGTCACTGCTCCCCAGACCTGCGTCTCCCGCTCGCACCACTCAGCGATACCAATACTGCGGCGCTCTCCGCCTTGATGAAATCTTTTAAACTCCTCTAACTCATTATTTCTAACTATTTCCTAACCATGCCATATCCTAAATTATTCAATCCAGGTCCCATCGATGTTTCTAAGGAAACCTACGCCGCGATGTCGCAAACGATGATCGGCCACCGGGGAAAAGACTTCGAGGAGCTGTATGCTTCCACTCAGCCTGGCTTGCAGGAAATCTTTGGCACCGCGCGTCCCGTTTTCATTTCCACCTCCTCCGCCTGGGGGGTGATGGAAGGAGCGCTGCGCAACCTGGCGAAGAAAAAAGTTCTCTGCCTTTGCTGCGGAGCATTTTCTGATAAGTGGTTAGATGTCGCGAAAAAATGCGGCTTTGAAGCGGAGGCCGTGCAGGTCGAGTGGGGCGATGCGATCGATCCAGAAGCCGTCCGTGCAAAACTCTCGGAAGGCGGCTTTGACACCGTGACTTTTATCCATTCGGAAACTTCCACGGGCGTGCTCAACGACCTCGTCGGGATTTGCAAAGTAGTGAAATCCTTCCCAGATACCATGCTGATCGTGGACACGGTTTCCTCTCTCTCGACCGTGGATGTGGACATGGATGCCAATGGAATCGACGTGATGCTGGCGGGAGTCCAGAAAGCGCTGGCGCTCCCTCCTGGGATGGCGGTTTTCGCTGTTTCTGAGGCAGGGATGGAACGTGCCAAAACGATCCCTAATCGCGGCTACTATTTTGATTTTATCGAGTTTGCGAAAAACGCAGCGGCGAACAACACGCCTTGCACGCCGCCGATCTCTCTCATTTTCGGCCTGCAATTTATCCTAGGAGAAATCGCCAAGGAAGGCTTCGCCAATCGCAAAGCCCGCCATGCGAAAACCAATGCGATGA
>JAAURL010000254.1 GCA_012032235.1 Akkermansiaceae bacterium
GCGGAGGGCGATGTTGGCGAGGATCTCGGCGGTGCAGCAGATGACGGGCGCGCGTGGTTGACGGTGCGTCGCGGTGATCACTGCCTACGTTTCCGGGCCGAGCACTTGGCAGAGGGAGAGAAATTTCTCGTTGGCGAGCGCTTTGATAGGGACGGTGTAATACGAGCGGCGGCCCTGGCAGAGGGATTTGAACTGCATTGCCAATGCCACCAACGATTTCCCCGATCCAGTCGGCGTATTGAGGATGACGTTGTTGCCAGCGAAAAGTTCGAGGATAGCTTCTTCCTGGTGATCGTAGGGTTGGGTCTTAGTAGATGCTAGGTAGTCGAGGAAAATGTTGGGGATATCGTCCGGCGATGGGTTTTTGGGGAGGTTCTTGCGGCTGAGCGGGGCGGACATGGGCGGAGGATGAGGAAAGAAGAGTTCACCGCAAAGGCGCAAAGGTCGTGGTGGGGCGCAAAGTTTTCGGAAGAGTGTCAGGTAGGCGAGATTTTCTGATTGCCGTCATACCCTAAAATGGTAACGTTGTTCCGTGATTGAGGATTTCTCATGCAAGGAAACCGAAAAGATCTGGAACGGTGGTCGGTCGAAAAGACTACCGCGAGAAATTCAGGAGCGGGCCTTTTTACGGCTTCGGCAGCTTCACGCCGCCGAAATTCTGGATGATTTGCGAATTCCACCCAGCAATCGGCTCGAATCACTCTCCGGCGATCTCAAGGGCTTCTGGAGCTTGAGAATCAATCAACAGTGGCGCTTAGTTTTCCGTTGGAATGACGGGAAGGCGTCCGATGTCAAAATCACCGACTACCATTGATGGCCATGAAACGAACCACTGAACAGATCCCGCTGATGAATTTCTTTGCTGAAACGCTCCGTGAAACCTTGGACGAATGGGACGTCTCGCAAGCAGAGGTCTCGCGGATGACGGGGATTCCCTCTCCCCATCTGACCGACATGAAAAAAGCCGCCGCCGCTGCACGCCGGAATACGATCTGCGCCTGAGCCGCTACTTCGGAACTTCTCCAGGCTTCTGGCTGCGGCTCCAGTTGGATTACGAACTCATGCGAGCCGAGCGGGAGAGTGGAGAGAGAATCAGCCGCGAGGTCACACCGCACGCGGCGTGAAATAGCCCATGCGGATTCAATAAACCGATGAAAACAAAAGCATTTCAAAACGCACATCTCGACAGCGGAATCATCGGCAGCGCTTGGGATCGCGCTGCCGATGAGTTTCATTCAGCTGGGATCATTCAACAGGTGGGTGCCGTGGGTGATGGCCGCGCCGGCTCGAAGAACAGCGGCGATGTGGATCGTTTCCGAGAATTTCTCTTCGGCCGCGCCAGCGGCGATGGCAGCTTGTTTGTGAACTTCGATGCAGTAGCCACATTGCGTGGTGAGCGCGACGGCGATGGCCATGAGTTCCTTGTATTTTTTCGGAATCGCTCCGTCGGCAAGTGCCGATGCGTCACAGGCCCAAAAGGCGTTTTTGCCTTCGAAGCCAGCTTGCCGAGCTGGGGCAAGCGCTCCAGATTTTTCATGTCGATCATGATGGTGATTCTAAAGGGATCGTGGAAAATCAGTTGCGCCCCGCCATGACGCCACCGTCCACGTCCCAGATGGCACCTGTGACCCAGGCGGACTGATCACTAAGGAGGAAATTCACCGCAGCCGCCACGTCCGCCGGGCGACCGACGCGACCGATCGGGTGGAATCCATCGAAACCGGCAAGAGCAGATTCGATCTGATCCTCTGCGATGAAGGATTTGTAGATTGTGGTCACGACGACGGCTGGAGAAACCGCATTGACCCGGATTTTGTGATCTGCCAGCTCCATCGCGAGGTGCTGGGTCATGGAGTGCAAGCCAGCCTTGGCCATGGAGTATGAGCTGGATGGAGTCGCCTTGATCGCTTGCTTCGCCCACATCGAGCCGATGTTGACGATTGCCCCGCCACCGTGCGCCTTCATGTTTTCCGCAACCGCTTGGGTGATGAAGAAAAACGCCTCATTGATATCGAGATACTTGCGATAGTCTTCGCGACTTTGTTCGAGGTAGGCTTTCGGGAAAAAGTAGCCGGCAGCATTGACGAGGCCGTTGATGTGGCGCTCGTCCGCTTTGATGGCGGCGATCAGTTCTTCTTGAGCTACGGTGCTGTAAAGATCGCACTCGATGGTTTCCACGGCGGCGTCACCGATCTTGGCGAGTTCGGCCTTGGCGGCGGCCAGGCCCTCGGCACCACGGGCGACGAGAGTTACCGGCTGGCCGCTGCCGACGAGAAGCTTTGCAGTGTCTAGGGCAATGCCCTTGGAGCCACCGATGAGATAGGTTTTTTTCGCTGACTTTGAGCAGGGCTCAGTGGAGCAGTTCATAGATATGGTTGGTTTGTTGTTGATTTAACTACCTATCGAAAGGTAGGTAGTTAAAATCTGCGCGCATCCTGACTTGCGTCAAGGCAAATCTACCGATAGCTAGGTGAAGTGTCTGACACCCGCACCCAAATCCTCGATGCCGCTGAGAAATTCATTCGTCGCGGCGGCTACAACGATTGCAGTTTCCGAGAGATCGCCACCGCCGTCGGCATCAAAAGTGCGTCTGTGCATCACCATTTTCCGACAAAACAAGATCTCGCTGCTGCCGTGGCGCTGCGATATACGGAAAATTTTCTCGTGATCCTCGGCCAGCCGCTGTCAGCCGGAGCCACGGTTAAGGATGAAATCGCGCGTTACTGCGCGCTTTTCCGCTCGGCATTCGTGGCTGGTGGCCGGGCTTGTTTATGCGGGATTTTATCAAATGAGGCCGCGCTTCTCCCTGAGCTGGTGAAATCAGAAGTCGCCGCGTTCGCTCAAGCAAACGTCACCTGGTTAGGAAAACTGTTCGCGGATGAAGAGGTAGAAACCGCACGCCGGAAAGCCCGATTCATCTACTCCTCCATGCAAGGGGCGATTGGCGCGTCCGCCTTGAACCAAGACGTCCGCTGGCTGGACGACGCCGCGGAGTGCATTTTTCGCGGCGTTCTCTGAAAAAATTCGCTCTGGCAAAGAGGCGGATTCGCTGCCGTGCACGACCCGTGCACCCGAGCCGCCGAAGGCTTCCGGATAAATCGGCCTGAACGGAATGGAGGGATTGCTTTCAATGACGGCGTGGACCAGGACGTTGAAGCTGACGCTCAGGGTGTCGGAGCCGCGGATGACTCTCAGTAGCCCCGGCGTGGTGGATACCGACGCGTGGTGGAGTATTTTCGAGAGTTCGCGGCCGTAGGGAGAGCGGAAACCCGCGTCGTCGAGGGCGCGGTTGATGGCGTGCTTTTCCTTCTTGTTGCAAAAATTGGTGG
>JAAURL010000255.1 GCA_012032235.1 Akkermansiaceae bacterium
AGCGCCTATGATGTGCTGCGGGCTACATTTCCAGCGGGAACCGTCAGCGGCGCGCCGAAAATCCGGGCGATGCAAATCATCAATTCGTTAGAAAAAAATAAACGCTGTGCCTACGCCGGAGCCGTCGGTTATTTTGGCTTCGATGGCTCTCATGATTCCTGCATCACACTGCGGACTTGCTTGCTAAAAGGAGGAAAAGCCTACGTCCAGGCGGGAGCGGGAGTTGTGGCCGATTCAGATCCTACCTACGAATATCAAGAAACTGTCAATAAAGCGAAAGCAATGCTGCGTGCCATCGCCTTGGCAAAAACCATGGAGTAGGAACATCGAAATGAATCCTCTTTTCTGCGAACTGATCACTGCTCACTTGGGCAATTTTTCCTCTCTTCGTTTAGAATTTAGAACTTTAAATTTAGAATCTCGTCTATGCTTCTGATTATTGATAACTACGATTCTTTCACCTATAACCTCGTCCAATATTTTGGCGAGTTAGGCGCGGAGATGAAAATTTTCCGCAATGATGCTCTTACGGTGGAAGAGGTGAAATCTCTCAAGCCAGAGAGAATCTGCATTTCTCCCGGTCCTTGCACTCCTACAGAGGCAGGGATTTCTTGCGCTCTCATCGAGGCGATGGGAGCCACGACTCCTATCCTTGGCGTCTGCTTAGGACATCAATCGATCGGCCAAGTCTACGGTGGTGATGTGGTTCGTGCTGACCGTTTGATGCATGGAAAACCTCACCAATCCATCATTCTAACAAAAGTGTCTTTGCCAAAATGCCAGATCCATTTATCGCGACGCGCTACCATTCTCTGATCGTCAAACGCGAGACTTTACCGGATTGCTTGGAGATTACTGCTTGGACGGAGGAGGGAGAAATCATGGGACTGCAACATAAGGAATATCCAGTTCATGGTGTCCAGTTTCACCCTGAATCGATTTTAACTCAGGACGGGAAAAAGCTGCTGGAGAATTTTCTAAAGTTCTAAAATCTATCAAAAAAAAATCTCCTAATAAGGCAGCCAATGGAACCGATTACTTTTCGACCGCTTTACATGGAGCGCATCTGGGGAGGGCGCGAACTCCATCGCGTTTATGGCCGAACACTGCCTGAACCTGCTCTACCCTACGGCGAATCCTGGGAAATTGTGGATCGTGAAGAAGCGCAATCCATCGTTCGCGATGGGCAGTTCGCTGGGAAAACATTGAATGAGCTCTGGACTCAGAACCGTGAGGAAGTTTTTGGCAGCGGATTTCCTAACAGTAAGCGTTTCCCGATTTTGATTAAAATTCTCGATGCTCGTGACGATCTTTCTATTCAAGTTCATCCACCCGCGACGATTGCAGCACAGCTCGGCGGCGAGCCGAAAACTGAAATGTGGTTCATCGCAGACTGCGATCCGGGAGCGAAACTTTACGTCGGCCTGAAGTCCGGCGTGACTCGACATGACTTTGAAACTGCGATCACCGATGGCACCGTCGCAGATTGCATTCACGCCATCACTCCAAAATCGGGTGACTCCATTTTTATCGAATCGGGTCGCCTTCACGCGATTGGTGCTGGTTTTCTGATTCATGAAATTCAGCAAAACTCTGATACGACTTACCGCGTGTTCGACTGGAATCGTCTCGGCCTAGACGGAAAACCACGCGAACTCCACGTCGCGGAATCACTGGCTAGCATCGACTTCAACGACTACGAACCATCCATGGATCTGCCAAATGGCGACACACTCGCAAGTTGCGAATACTTTAAAACGGATCGCAAAAAACTCATTACCGGCGAATCAATTGGGAACCCATATCCTAGCAAATTTTCGATTCTCTCGATCATCGATGGCGTGTTAGAAAGTCCATCTGGGCAGACTTTTGGAAAAGGAAATTTCATTTTGCTCCCTGTGAATTCCTCAGCATTGAAAGCAATGGAGAAAACTACGGTATTACAAATCAGCCTACCATAACTCCCCAGGAAATTCAGAATTCTCGGCGATCAGGGCAGTTGCAGAAGAGAAATTCAACCGAAGGTAAACGCTAAAAACGCAGATAGAAGAACATCCTCAGCGCTCTTCTTCATTGATGTTTTCGATAATCGTAAAGTTCGGATAAGCATTCGCCGAATGATCCGCGAAATCTAGACCGGTGATTTGGTCCTCGGCTGCGACCTTCATGCCTATGGTTAGGTCGATGACTTTAAAGACCGCGTAACTTGCGACAAACGCTCCAATCGATACCGAAAATGCTCCCAAGAACTGCACGCCGAAGTTAGAAAAAGGAGCGTTCGGATTAAAAACGGAAACACACAGGGTTCCGAAAATCCCACAGCCTAGGTGAACAGAAACGGCGTCAACGGCATCATCTAATTTAAACTTGGCGAGAAGATGAGGCATCAATCCCGTGACCAAACTAGAGATCGCACCAATGAAAACTGCTGCGACTGGATGCACCAAATCGCTACTCGCAGTGATCGCAACTAGGCCGCCAAGAGCTCCATTAAAGGAAGCTGTGGCGTCCACCCATCCATTTTTAAGGCGGTAAACGAGTACCGTGAACAGCAGGCCAGAACAGCCAGAAACGAGAGAATTGGTAGCAATTTTCCCGACGATCGGGCCTTCTGCAAGATTGGATCCGGCGTTAAAGGCAAACCACCCAAACCATAAAATGAAAGATCCCAGGGCGATCAAGGGCATATTGTGACCGGGAATTGTATTGGCTGAACCATCTTTATTGAAACGCCCCACTCGTGGACCGACGACCATGATCCCAGCTAAGGCAAAGGCACCGCCCATCGCATGAATGACGGTGCTGCCCGCAAAATCCTTAAATCCCAGAGCTTCAAGCCAGCCTTTTTCACCAGCAAATCCGAAGCCAGTTCCAAAACTACCCCAAACCCAGTGGCCTAAAATCGGGTAAATCACCGCTCCGCCGATCAGGGTGAAAATCATATACCCCAAATAACTCGTGCGTTCGGCCATTGCACCTTTCGCAATTGTCAGAGTCACCGCACAAAACACGACTTGGAAGAAAAAGAAGATCCAAACGGGATGGTCGCCACTGTAGCCACCAAAAGGCAAATTCCCAAATCCGAGAAATCCTTTAATGAGCTCTGGGCCAAACATCAGGCCAAAACCTAGGAAGAGATAACCGAGCACCGAAGTCCCGGTATCTAGCGCATTATTCAGTGCGGTGTTGATCGCGTTTTTAGAGCGAATGAGTCCTGTTTCGAGACAGCAGAAGCCTGCTTTCATAAAAAAACCATCGCGGCACAAATGAAGATAAAGCCGTAATCATGGTTCAAATCTT
>JAAURL010000056.1 GCA_012032235.1 Akkermansiaceae bacterium
GTGGAACTCCACCACGAGGCCGCATTGCTGATGGATGCTTCCAGCCAGACTTTGTGGGAACACTACCTATCATTTTTCCGTAAATATGGAGACACCACGCTGGACTTCGACCAAGAAGAATCCTGCCGTTTCATGAACCGTGTCTTCCGCCAACCTGCGTTGAAAGGCTATATCGTCAATCTCGACGAGCGCGATTTCAAAGTCGTCGAAGATCGGCTCTCATGGGTTTGCGAAGATGATCCATACGATTCAAATAGCTTCGCGCTCCAACTGGTCACAGCTGCGGGGGAAAATGTCTCTCATTCCGTCCGCCTACTGCCAGGCCGAAAAGAACTCTATCAATCCGACGAAACCGTTTTCCCTGGCCCACCACGTTGGCTGGAGGAAACGGATGTCATGCCGCGCTACTCGATCCCATCACGGGTGATCGACTCACTAGAAGGTGTCGAGTTCCTTCGTAAAATCGGCGCGGCATTACCAGAATCTCTTAAAAAACGCGTTGTCGATCTGGAGCTGAAGCCGAAGTTCGAAATGAAACTCGTTGCGGGCCTGACTGCCGCGGAAACAGAGCACCTCGTCATCGACGTCACCGCCATCGAAACCAAAGGACGCCGCACGGAGCGCCTCACCAAGGAGGGCTGGGAGCTTTCTGATCAACAGCCTGTCAAAGGCAAGCAGCTCCTTCGTTTCGCGCGGGAAGACCTCTATCCAGTCCCTGCCATTCTGGATGAAATGGGCCTGACTTATGACGAGAAACTCATCTCTTTCAAATCCCGCATTACCAAGCAATTTCCCGAGAAATTTGCAGAGTGGATTAAGGCGATGCCGGAAAATATCGAGCTGGATATCGATCTCCGCTTAAAATCCATTCTTGCGGATCCGGTTACTGCTGCGGTTCGTTTCGAAGTCGTCGGCCAAGACATCGATTGGTTCGATCTTCGCATCGTCATCGACGTCCAAGGCGTTAATCTTTCCAAAGCCCAGATCCGCCAATTGGTCGCCGCGCGTGGTGGCTACGTCCGGATGGACGACGGCTCCTGGATGCGTTTGGAAATCAAACTCGACGCTGATCAGCGCGAAGCCGTGACCCGCCTGGTCTCGACCCATTCGATCTTTCCGGGGAAACGCACCGCATGCACGCTCTTCAACTGGCGGATCCCAAAGCTTCCGAAGTTTTCGATCCTAAAGCATGGGAGCGCATCAAAAACCGCGCCAACGACATCCAGCTGGAAGTCAACCCCGATCTGCCAGAAGGCCTTAACGCCACGCTCCGCCCCTATCAGATCGATGGCTTTAAGTTCCTTGCCTACCTCAGTGTCAATAACTTCGGTGGAATCCTCGCCGACGACATGGGACTTGGAAAAACCATCCAATCACTCACCTATCTTCTATGGCTCTTTGAAGAGCACAAGAAAACAGGCGGCATGAAAAAGCCAGCGCTCGTCGTCTGCCCGAAATCCGTTCTCGATGTTTGGTATAGCGAAGCTGGGAAATTCACCCCTCAACTCAAGGTGAAGATTCTCAAAAATCGCGATGACATCAATGTCGATCATATCCAAAACAACATCGACATCCTTGTTCTCAACTATGCCCAACTCCGCGTCTGTGGCGAGGAACTGAACGGCGTGAAATGGCTAACCACCATTCTTGACGAAGGGCAGCAAATTAAGAACCCAGACTCCAAAGCCGCCAAGTGCGCGCGGGAGCTAGACTCGCAAAACCGACTCGTCCTCACAGGAACGCCGATCGAAAACCGCCTCCTCGACATGTGGTCGCTGATGGCCTTTGCGATGCCCGGCGTCCTCGGCAGCCGCGCCTACTTTAAAAAGCGCTTTGATAAACGCAAAGATCCTCTCAGTCAGAGCCGTCTCGCCTCGCGCCTTCGCCCGTTCCTCCTCCGCCGCACCAAGTTGCAAGTGGCCCAAGACTTGCCGCCAAGGACTGAGGAAGAAGTCTACTCGAAAATGGAAGGCATCCAGATCGAGCTTTACAAGAACGAGCTCAAGCGCATTCAAAAAGCTCTGTTAGGCCTCGATTCCGACGAAGCAGTGAAGAAAAATTCCTTCGCGATTCTCCAAGGGCTCATGCGTCTTCGTCAGATTTGCTGCCATCCCGGCTTGATCGATCCGAAGTATCTCAAAGAAGAATCCGCCAAAATGGAATCTCTTTTCTACCTTCTTGATCAGCTCCACGAGGAAGGCCACAAAGTCCTCGTTTTCTCCCAGTTCGTCTCCATGCTCGACCTCATCAAGGCGCGCTTGGAATTAGAGAATCGTCCTTACAACTATCTCACCGGTCAGACCAAAGACCGGAAAGGCGAGATCGAGAAATTCCAAACCACCAAAGATCCATCAGTCTTCATGCTCTCGCTCAAGGCAGGTGGCGCAGGTCTTAATCTTACCTCGGCATCGTACGTCATCCTTTACGATCCATGGTGGAACCCAGCGGTCGAAAACCAAGCCATCGACCGAACCCACCGGATCGGCCAGAAGAATAAAGTCATCGCCTATCGACTTCTCACTCGCGATACCGTGGAAGAAAAGATCCGGATCCTTCAGCATCAAAAAACCCAACTCGTCACCAACGTGCTGGGCGATGAAGGCTTCGCCTCGAACCTCGGTCTCGATGATCTTCAATTTATCCTCACTCACAACATTGATGAGGACGATGAAATCGCCGCCGCGATCAAGAACAGTCAAAACTCCAAAACATCTGGAAAATGAGTTAGTTGCTCCGGCCGCGCGATGTCATTTCTCTAGTGCATCGCGGATAAGCCTCCTTTTGAAAAAATCGATAACGGAGATGATCCGCTAACTCGTATGAGACATCTGTTATATTCGCTTTTAGGTGGGCTTAGTTTTGCGAGTTCATCCTGCGCTGAACAGGTAGCATCCACACAGATTCCTCCAACGCCACGCGTCGTCCTGGTGCATGGTTTTTTAGAAACGGGCAGCAATTTCAACACGTTGAAAAAGCGTTTAGAAAAACGTGGATTCGAGTGCTATGCCCCCAAGCTTCTTCATAACGATGGACGAGGTGGATTGGAAAATTTAGCGATTCATTTAAAGAGAGATATCGACCAAAAATTCGGCGATAAAGAGCCCATCAGCATCGTAGCTTTTAGCATGGGGGGATTAGTTAGCCGCTATTATTTGCAAAATCTTGGCGGTGCCAAACGTTGTAAAAATTTCATCACCGTCGCATCACCCCACAACGGCACGAAAGCCGCATGGCTCTATCCCAGCAAAGGCGTGAAACAAATGCGCTCTGGCAGCGAGTTCCTTGCAAATTTAGATCTTACGGAAAGCCAACTCAGTGATATCCCTGTCACATCCTATCGCACTCGTTGGGATTTGATTATCCTTCCATCGACCAGCTCCATCTGGAGCCGCGCAGAAAATTTAGAACATCCATCGTTGCTCCATCCTCTTTTGCTGCATTCAAATCATGTTTTAAAAGATGTCGAAAAACGTCTGTTAGATTAGACGAAGCGCAGGAAATGTTGTCCTAAGAGTGTTAGGAATTTTACTAGCCGCGTGGCCAACAAATCGCTTTGATGAACGAAATGCTACCGCGGGAGATTCAAACTCGATTTTGGCAGCAGTGGTTGTCCCGCACACTGGATTTGATCTATCCCTCGCACTGCGAGATTTGTGGTGAAAATCTATCCGCTGGCCGAGCGCTGTGTAATGTTTGCGATGCGGATTTGCCGCGACTCTCCAAACCATTCTGCGAAAAGTGCGGCGAACCATTTCCCGGAAAAATCGAAGAGGATTTTGCCTGCCCAAATTGCAGCAAATTAAAATTTAGTTTTGAATTTTGCCGACCAGCGATGGTGCGTGATGACCGCACTTTAGAAATGATTCATCGCCTAAAATACAGCCGAGAGCTTCACCTGGCCGAGGATCTCGGGCGGCTAGCCGTGGAGGCATTTTCAGATCCTCGTCTGGCTCTGGCTTTGAAAGAGAAATGGCCGCTCGTGCCAGTGCCGTTGCATTGGCGGCGGCGGCAGCATCGCCATTTTAACCAAGCTGAAGAAATCTCCCGAGTCATCGCCCAGCATACCGATCTCCCGATGATCAAAGCTCTCAAACGCAGTCACGCCACGGAACACCAAACCCGCCTAACACGAGTCCAGCGATTAGAAAATTTGCGTGGCGCATTTACCATTACCTCGGCGGGACAACGCCAAATCGGGAAATCTCCAGTCGGCGCCATCCTGGTGGATGACGTCTTAACCACTGGCTCCACCGTCGATGAATGCGCGAAGACACTGCGCCGCGCAGGCTTCCAAAAAGTCGCTGTCATCACTGTGATGAGAGGGTGAAATTGAAGAATTGCCGCTGGGCTTGCAGAGTCGAACTCGATTTCTTTCACACAGGAAAGTTCTGGAAATGGTGACACACGAATGAAGTTCTCGTGAATACAAACGACCATTTATCATTTAAACTCGTTGCTTTTAGCTGTAACGATCCCACTCAAAATCCGAGTTTTACTCTTCGAAAAAACGACTACCTTTCTCCCTATGAAATGGAAACCATTTATCTTTGTGGCGATTTATTCTGTTTCATCCCTCAGCGCGCAAATCAAACGCGTGGAGCGTAAGTCGCTGCTGGATTCTGACCCATCTGTTGTCTATTTGGAGCAAACGCTCAAGAAACCCATCGAGCTAAAAATCATCGAAGATACGGCAATTTACTCTGACAAAGATGGCAAAAGCCGACTAGGCATCATCCGCGGAAATCAAACTGTCAAACTCGAAGCCATCACTGAAAAGAGCTATCGAGTCCGTGGGCAAGGGACTACCCACGGAATTGCGGGCTGGGTGGCACCTTCCTCATTTTCTTCATCGGATCCCGATTTCATCGCTAATTTGAAAAAACTTTATGAACGACAGATTCAGGTGCAGGCTCTCATCGCGACTCAAAAAGTCGCTGTTGGAATGACTCTGGATGAAGTCGAGTTATCACTAGGGAAGCCCACGAAGACGACGGTTAGGAAAACTGCTGATGGTCAATCGACACTCTGGGAGTTTGTCGAATTCAAAGAGGTGAAACATTACACGACGGAAGTGGATCGCGCGACGGGCCAAGTTTATCGACGACTTGCCAGTGTATCTCGCGAAGAAAAAAGCCGCACGAATGTCGAGCTTCAGAATGACGTAGTCACCGCCGTAGAAGAAAGCGAATCTCTTGAGGGTGGGAATGTTAAGGTGATTGTTCCGCCCTTGGTTTTCCGCTGGTAAGTCGTTTCCTCATCAATCAAGCACACCGAAATATGTCTGTTAGGATTCTGGAGTTATTGCTTGCATTTTTGAGCATGGCTGCACCGTAGTGAAGTGACTACTCATCGAGTCTTCGGTGGAGACTCACGATCACAAGGCTTCTCGGAGCGCTGTGGTCCGCTACCAGAGCTAGCCACAGAAGCTATGCCAATTTCGAATGCTTGACAGGTTGAAAATTCGTGATAGCGATGATGTATCATGAAAACCGCAACCG
Source organism: Akkermansiaceae bacterium (assembly GCA_012032235.1). Taxonomy (GTDB): domain Bacteria; phylum Verrucomicrobiota; class Verrucomicrobiia; order Verrucomicrobiales; family Akkermansiaceae; genus Luteolibacter. Next base: position 5,499 of record JAAURL010000056.1, read on the forward strand.
TCGCTGACCTCAGAAACAACTTTCGCCGCGTTTCATCCTGGATCGAGCACGGTGAAACCGTCCAAATTATCAAACGCGGACGGGCCTTCGCCTCCTTAACTGGGATAGGAACGGCTGCGTCCGCCTTGCCAGCCCCCAAGCCTGACATCATGGCCCAACTCAAAGAGGTGTGGGGTGATCGTGTCTTTTCCATGGATGAGGTGCGGGCGATGAGGGAAGCGGAACTTGCCGAAGACCAAGCATGATTGCCTACCCTGACACGTCATTTCTCTGTGCGATGTTCCGCAACCAAGCGAACTCGCCAGAGGCGGCTCAACACTTCGCTCAAATGCCGGAACCCCTCCACATCGCGTCCCCTTTGATCTTTGAGTTCCGGCAGGCCACTCGCTGGCAGGCCTTTTTAAACGCGAATGACCCCAAAAAGGGTTTCGACCGGACGACAGCTCAGGCGGCATTGGCGAAGTTTAACTCCAACATCGCATCGGGTGCTATCGTGATAGTGCCAGTAGAGTGGGCTGACGTAGTGAGCATTGGAGAACGTCTGTCTGCCCAATACACATGGACTGAGGGCTATCGAGGATTCGATGTCCTGCACGTAGCCACAGCTCTTCACCTTGGTGCTTCGGAATTCTTGACCTTTGATGGAAAACAAAAAGAGTTAGCCGAGGCTGAAGGTCTCGTGGTGCCGCTATGATGGATAAGACGGCCAGCATGGTATGGTTACGATGGCTGCTACTTGCAATCGTCAGCTTGACGTGGACTACGATGGGCAGTGCCGCTGCCTCGGCGGAGTGTAGTGATTTTGGCCGCTGCTACCTTGCCGCAAAGACACCACTGTGGACTTCTACCAAGGGAAAAACCTCTGTCGAAAATGCGTTTGGACACTGGCAAAAACATGGAGCCGAATTCCCCGAGTTCCAGAACGCCAAGCAATACGTTGAGGGAACAAAGAGCTTCTTCAGTAGTCCGCCTGCTGGGACGCTGACCAAAACAAGAGCCAACGGCGACACTCTTTTTTATAATCAGGGGAGTAATACATTTGGTGTCCAAGCGGTCGACGGCGCACCACGAACAATGTTTCGCCCGTCCGACGGATTAAATTACTGGAACAAGCAATGAGTCCCGACAACCCCAACTACGATTTGAATCCATGTCCGTGCTGCGGCGCACTTGTGATTACGACGCTCGGAGAATATGAGATTTGTGAAGTGTGTGAGTGGGAGGACGATCCAGTGCAGTCTGCCGACCCTGACTATGCCGGTGGAGCAAACCAGTTGACGCTGAATCAAGCCAGAAAGGAGTGGGACGACAAGCTGCCAAAACCATGACACGCATTCTAATTTTTCTGCTGACGCTACTATTTTCGTTCAGCGGCAAGGCAATGGGGGAATACAGTGATTTTGGTCGCTGGAGCATTGTCACAAAGACGACACCAGAGTTCGTTAATCTCGCAAGCCCGCAGAGGACAGCCCACATCTTGACCGGAGATGCCACAGGTGGTGGTCACCTTTTTCCCGGAGGTGCTGGCAAGTCTGCGTTCCCGCAAAGTTGGTCTGCTGATCGGGTAATGCATGAAATTTCCGATGTTGCGACAGATCCTCTCTCATCGTTTGTGACAGGTCGGGGTGGAAGGACAGTAGTAAACGGAACTCGTGATGGAATAGATTTGAGGGTGATTCTTGGCAGCCCACGCGAAGGCGGTGGCATAATCACTGGGTTTCCAACCAACGTCCCAAGAAACCCATGAGCTACGACTACAAGCAATTGGAAACAGATCTCAGAGAACTTCTGGGAGCTATGAGCTGCTTTAGCCCCTCGGAGGTTGAAGAAGTGGAGCAGTTCCTTGAGGCTGGCGAATACGGCTTGGCCTTTGAAACATTTTGCGGGATCGCGAAGGAAGAAAACAAACCTGTTTCCAACGTGCTGCGTCCCAAAGTTCGTGCGCTTGCCCACCAAATGGAAATTGACCCCATTTGGTGGACGGAGATAGCCAAAGAAGAATAAACCCAAACTACGATTTCCCATCCCATAAACTGACGTTATGACGAGACTGTTTAGCATACTGCTGACTCTGCTGTTTTCGTTGAGTAGTGCGGCAATGGGGGAATACAGCGATTTTGGCCGCTGGGGCATTGCCGCAAATAATACAACGACACTCTACCGTGCGGTAGGACCGGCTGAATTGGCCGACATCAATGCAACTCAAGCACTGCGAAACCTTGGGTCGGCAGAAGGAAAGTATTTCACGACTTCATCTGCTCATGCGTCGGACTATGCTCAACAAGCTGTCAGAGGATTTGGTGACGCACCATACACTACGATTAGGACGCAGGTTCCGACATCCTCACTGCCGCTCCCAACAAGCGTCGATGGTGGCATCCCAGCCTATGTAATTCCTAATAACGCACTACCCGGACTGAAACCAACTGTTTTGGACTCGATGGCTGTGCCCCGCACAAGATGAAACCAGACGCACTAATCCGAGTCCGATTCCTTACCTCCGCCGAAGGAGGTAGAAAATCCGATCTCTTTTTCAGCCGTTATGGCTGCCCGATGTTCATCGATGGATATGATGAAAATGGGTTTGATTGCCGATTCATCCTTGAGACCGACACACACCTTGAACCCGGCATCTCACACGAGATCAAGATTAAGTTTCTGAATCCTGATTTAGCATTGGCCCGCCTCCATGAAGGGGCATCCATTTCTCTTTGGGAGGGTAGAACTATTGCCACAGGGCAAGTCGTCGCCATCTCGTCTGCATGAAGGGTTTCTGTGCAACATTCATTCTGCTCATTGCAGTGCTGATCGGATCGATAAGTCCGGCGAGCGGAGCTATGAGCAGATTTGTGCAATCCTCCCTTGCCGCAAATAGTGGAGGGAAGTAAAACACGATCTACGTGGCTGAGCCGTTCTGTCGATTGACAAGTGCGACTCAGCATCTCAGCTTCTGAAGCGTGATTTCTGATATGAAAAGTTCTCCGCTAGAGTCGGCTCATCTCTCTCTTGGTGCCCGTCTAGTTTCCTTTGCAGGGTGGAATATGCCTGTGCAATACACATCGATCATTGACGAGCATACTGCGGTGCGCACGGCGTGCGGAATTTTCGACATTTCCCACATGGGGCAGTTCATTGTCAGTGGTTCAAAAGCAGCAGCCTGGCTAAACCAAATTTTAACGAACGACATCACCAAGCTCGCCATCGGCCAAGGGCAATACACGTTGATGTTGAACGAGAGTGGCGGCGTGATCGATGACATGATCGCTTATCGTTCGGGCGAAAATGAATTCTTTCTCGTAGTGAATGCTTCGATGATCGATGAGAATTTCGCATGGATGTCTGCACGATTGCAGGATGGCGTGACTTTAAATAATGAGAGTGATCGATGGGCTGGCATGGCGATCCAAGGCCCGAAATCGGCTGAAGTTTTCGCGAGAGTTTTCCCAAACGAGGAGCTGCCACCGCGAAATGCGATCATTACGACAGCTTGTGGCTCAATCGTTTGCCGAACCGGTTACACAGGCGAAGATGGGTTTGAATTTTTCTCACCAGCAGGCGAAGGAATTTCTTTCTGGGAAAAATTTCTGGCTGCTGGTGCAAAAGCTTGCGGCCTCGGCGCTCGTGATTCTCTGCGATTAGAAATGTGTTATCCGCTCAACGGCAATGATCTGTCTCCGGAGCGCACGCCGATCGAGGCAGGACTTGGATTTTTCTGCGCATTGGAAAAAGGTGATTTTATCGGCCGTGAATACTGGTTCGCCAAAAGGCAGAAGGTCCGAAATTTAAATTAGCTGCAATCAGTTACCTTGAAAAAGGAGCTCCGCCACGAGCTCATTATCCGGTCTTTTCTGCGGATGATGGAGCGCTAGGTGAGCTTTCCAGCGGTGTGCTTTCCCCATCGCTAATGACAGGCATCGGCATGGCCTATCTACCGGCAGAATTCGCAGAAATCGGCACTCCAATCCAAGTGGAAGTCCGCGGTCGATTTTTCCCTGCTGAAGTCGTGAAAAAGCCGTTTTACAAACCTTCATATTCTATCAAATAATGATCTCACTTTGATCTAAACCATCACTCATCTATGAATAATCCTACTGATCTTCGTTTTGCCAACTCCCACGAATGGGTCCGCCTAGAAGGAGAAATCGCTACTGTCGGCATTTCTGATCATGCGCAGGAAGAACTCACCGACGTCGTCTTCGTCGAACTTCCAGCGATGGGGCGCAGTGTCGATGCGGGAGATCCGACTGCCGTGGTGGAATCCGTGAAAGCGGCAAGCGATATTTACGCACCGATCGGCGGAGAAATCGTGGAAGTAAACCCAGAAGTGGAATCGGATCCGTCCCTAGTGAATACCGATCCTTACGGCAAAGGTTGGATTTTTAAGCTCAAAGTCAAAAATATCGCAGATGTTTCCTCGCTGTTAGATTCCGCCGCCTACACTGCGCATATTAGTTAGTCGCGAACTTTGAACTATCACTGAGATTTTCTGGGTTTCAGATAGGACATGAAGCCGAGTCGATGATTCTTTGCTTAAATTTCGCAACGGATCTTTCTTGCTTTTACTTTGATCACCGTCATGAAAATCGTTCATTTTGAATCTCCGAAAAAATCAACCTGATTTCTAAGATTCTCCAAATTTTGGCATTCTTCCCGCTAAGAGGGAGGCGATGGTCGCTCCAATTCAACATTCTGCCCCGAATTCCAGCCTGCGTCTCGGGTTTGTTCCGCTCAGTGATTGTGCGCCGATAGCAGTCGCACAAGAGACTGGAATTTTTCAGCGCCGTGGCCTCAATGTAGAACTTTCACGTGAGCTCGGCTGGGCTAGCGTGAGAGATAAAATTATTTACGGTCATCTCGACGCCGCGCAATCCATCGCCGGGATTGCACTGGCTTTAGGATTAGGAATCAATGAGATGCGTTGTGAAGTAGCTGTGCCTATGGTGCTAAATCTACACGGCAATGCCATTACCTTATCCACTGACATCGGCCCGAGTAAGATCGGCCGTGGCGAAGGCCTGAAACATTTCCTAACACATGGTTGGAAAAAGGAGCGACCTTTCACTTTAGCGGTCACTCACCGTTATTCATCTCATTATGCTTTGTTGAAAAGCTGGCTCAAGCGGTATGGCGTTGCTTCACCAGAGCATGTTGAAATTATTTTCCTGCCTCCATCGCTCATGCCGCGCTCTTTGCAAGTGGGTCATATCGATGGCTATTGTGTGGGCGAACCTTGGAACTCTGAATCGATCATCGCTGGTACGGGCTGGTGCCCGGTCACATCCGCAGAAATCGCACATGGCCACCCAGAGAAAATTCTCATTCTTTCGGGAAGCTATTTACTTGAAAATCGGGAGAATTCGATTGCGCTGATTGCCTCCCTGATTGAAGCGTGTCAGCTTTGCCAAGATCCCGGATTTCGCGAAGATCTAATCTCTATTCTCGCTCTAAAAGAATACACTGGTGCGTCTCCAGAAGTTCTCCGAAATAGTCTCGGGCAGACATTCAATACAGGAGTAGATGAAGTGAGCGCCACAGGATTTCATGTTTTCCATGGTGGCTCCACGAATCGCCCTAGCATGGACAAAGCAGCCTGGATCCTATCAGAACTTCGCAATTCTGGCACCATTCCAGAAGGAACTTGCGGTGGGCTTTCAAGAATTTTCCGCGAGGATCTGTATCACGCAGCTGAAGTCATTTAACATTTTTTAGAGAAAAAATTCTTATACCTTATGGCACTCCCTGATTCGCCCGCAGATGGCAAACTCAATCTTTTAAATTTCAAATCACCGTCTATTCAGACACTGCATTGCAGCTGGTTTGCTTTTTTCCTTACATTTGTGCTTTGGTTTAGCCATGCACCTTTCAAGACGGCCATTAGTAAAACATTCAACATGACAGATGGCCAGTGGAAAGCGCTATTGATTTTAAATGTAGCGCTCACCATTCCATCCCGCATCATCATCGGAATCTTAGTCGACAAGTTCGGACCACGTGTGACCTATTCGATTCTGTTAGCAGTTGCTGGCGTGTTGTGCTCCTTCTTTGCATTCGCTCAAACGTTTGAGCAACTGGCTCTTGCCCGCTTTCTCATGGGGTTCATTGGCGCAGGTTTTGTAGTCGGCATTCGCCTAGTCGGTGAATGGTTTCCAGCTCGCCAAGTCGGCATGGCAGAAGGAATTTATGGCGGTTGGGGAAATTTTGGCTCCGCAGGTGCAGCGTTTATTTTACCAGCCTTAGCTGTCGCATACGGCGGTGAAAATGGCTGGCGTTATGCACTGATTAGCATGTCTGCTGTCTCGTTTATCTACTCATTCATCTTTTATAAAAATGTTAGAGACACACCCAAAGGCGCGACTTACTTCAAACCGAAAAAAAGCGGCGGCTTAGAAGTGTCTAACCGCAAAGATTTCTGGGCTCTCATACTGATGAATCTTCCGATGTATGGTGCACTAGCCATGCTGACGTGGAAGCTTTCTCCCACTGGTCTAAAGATTATTTCACATGGCGCAACTTACCCAATTTATCTATTCCTTTTCTGTCTATTCGCTTTTCAGACAAGCCAGCTCTTTAAAGTAAATAAGGAAATGCTCAAAAGCGGCTCTGTGCCAGAACATCAGCAATATCCATTCAAGCAAGTGGCTATTCTAAGTGTCACGTATCTCATTACTTTTGGATCGGAGCTTGCTGTGGTTTCCATGCTACCTTCTTATTTCCAAGAAATTTTCAAACTCACACCCGCTATGGCAGGTCTAGTTGGAGGATGTTTTGCCTTCATGGCTCTCACCGCAAGGCCTCTAGGTGGCTGGCTAAGTGATAAATATGGACGCCGCAAAACCATGATCATTTTCCTAGCAGGTCTTGCTTTAGGATATGTTGCGATGTCTCGCATTGATGGCACCTGGTCATTGGCTGTAGCGATGCTCGTTACGATGGTTTGTGCGTTTTTGTCCTAGCAGGAGCAGGTGCAGTCTTCGCCATGGTACCACTCATTCAGCGCCGCATGACAGGCCAGATCGCCGGCATGGCTGGTGCTTATGGCAATGTCGGGGGCGTCATTTTCCTCACCATTTTCGCAATGGTCTCTCCATCATCTTTCTTTTTAATCATCGCCTCCTCATCCCTTCTGGGAATTCTCATTTGTTGCTTTTTAGCAGAGCCAAAGGGCCACATCACCGAGATCGCGGAAGATGGTTCGGTGCAGCTCATTGAGGTCGGATAATCTAGGGAAGAAAATTTCTTTCCATCCCCTAGACTCATATCACAAATAGCTTGATGCATCTCACAGGCCGTATCGAACTCACGATCGGCCTTTTTACATCTGCTGGTCCTAAGGAGCAAAATGAAGACTGTCTCGGCGTTCACATACCTGATGCAAAGCTCCTACCTACCAAAGGCATCGTCGCTTGCATCGCCGATGGTGTTTCCGCTGCCAGTGCGGGAAAAATCGCTGCAGAGTCAGCCGTCATCAGCTTCATCTCAGACTACTATGAGACGCCAGAGTCATGGGAAACAAAAACGGCAGCACAGCGAGTTCTAACAGCTCTGAATCGCTGGCTCTTCTCTCAAGGCCAAGGCCTTCGCACTGCGGAAAAAGGCTGCGTCACCACTTTCACCGCCATCATTCTCAAGTCTCACACCGCTTATGTTTTTCATATTGGTGACAGCCGCTTATACCGATACCGCGCTGGCGAGCTGGAGCAGATCACGACCGATCATTCATCGCACGTTTCCGCAGACACTTGCTATCTCACTCGCGCTCTCGGTCTCACCGCTTCACCTCGCATCGACTATCACCATTTCCCTGTCGAGGCTGCAGATCGCTTTCTTCTAACAACTGATGGCATTCACGGAGAAATTCATGACCAAGAAATCTGCTCGATCCTCGAAGCCACGCCAGATTCACAAGCCTGTGCCGATGCTCTCGGCATCGCTTCTGTTACTAGCACAGACAATCGCTCCTGCATCATCCTAGAAATCCAATCTCTTCCTGATAGAGATAAAAATGATGTATTTAGACAGCTATCTGAACTCCCCATCCCACCCGATATTTTACCAGGCCAGTCCATCGATGGCCTACAAGTCGAGCGTGTGATCTCCGCATCAATAAATTCCCAACTCTACCTCGTCTCCGACATGGATGATGAGAATAAAAACTACGTATTAAAAACTCCATCAATCAACTTTGAAGATGATCCATCATACCTTGAGCGCTTTGCCTTAGAAGAATGGATCGGCCTACGCACGGATAGCCCTTATCTCGCGAAGGTCATTCGCAGAGCCCGGCCACGGCGCTTTCTCTACTACGTTTTAGAAGCTATCGACGGAATCACACTTGGCCGTTGGAGCGAGAAAAACCCAAGCCCCCCGGTGGAGCAAGTCATCGACATGATCGAGCAAATCGTCGAAGGCACCCGTGCCCTTCATCGCAAGGACACGCTTCATCAAGATCTCAAGCCAGATAATATTCTGTTAGATAAATCAGGGAAAATTAAGATCATCGATTACGGCTCATGCCGAGTCGGCGGGATTGCTGAAATTTCCACCCCTTTTGAGCGCAGCTCTGCGCTCGGCACCATGGATTTCTCTGCGCCAGAATACCGCCTGGGCATCACACCTACCAAACGATCCGATCTTTTTTCCATCGCGGTGATTACTTACCATTTACTAACAGGTGGCCAGCATCCATTCGGGAAAAATTGGGAAAAAGCCAAACCCAGCGCGATTTTTTGCGCTCAATTACCAACCCGCCGCCGCCCACAATCCCATGGTCCCACTCTGGATGGACGCCGTGCTGCGCAAAGCCCTTTCCATCCGCATCGAAACACGCCACGAAGCGATGTCGGAATTCATCCACAACCTCCGCCAACCTGATCCCGCGTTTTTAACCAGCGAACCCCTCCCCTTCGCCCAGCGTAACCCAGTCACCTTCTGGAAATGCATCGCCGCAATCTGCCTTCTCGGTTGGATTATTACATGGATAATATTGTATTGATTATCAGAATGTTAAACTTCTAACCCTGAGTATCATTCATGTTTTAATCATTAGCTTATGAGTTGAGCTCATGATCATAGCGCGGTAAATTGATGACCGAAATCGGCAGAGAGGGCAAATTGGCACGGGCGGTGCTGATTCAATACCACGAGAAAACTTTCATCATGGTCGATATTAACAACTCAGGTTTCACCGAAGAACAAACCTCTTACCTGTCGGGATTCGTCTCGGGGATTTTGCAAGCCCGCGAGCTTCCATTTCTAGGACAGGATGCCGAGAGCCGTTTTACCCATGAGCCATCAAAAGCAGTAGAATCCGTTCACGGCACGCTGATCGACGATCTTTGCCGGGAGGAACAAATCAAATACGAAAAGCACGGCCTAGATTGCTACGACGCCATTTTAGCGAATGCTGAAACAGACACTTTCCCCGCTGATGGGGAGATTTTTCGTTATAAATTTCATGGGCTTTTCTTCGTCTCCCCCGCGCAGGAGAGCATCATGCTGCGTTGTCGAGTCGCAGGCGGCGCTCTTTCCACTTACCAATTTCGCGGCCTAGCAGAAATGGCCGAAGATTGGGGACCAGGTCATATCGATCTAACAACTCGCGGCAATCTACAAATCCGCGAACTCATGCCGAAAATTTGCCCCAAGGTGCTAATGAAGTTGGCCGATCTAGGCCTGACTTCGCAGGGAGCGGGTGCTGATAATGTTCGTAATATCACCGCCACTGCCACCACCGGATTTGATCCCACGGAGTTATTAGATGTGCTGCCTTACGCCCGTGCGATCCACCATTACATTTTGAAAAATCGCGATCTATTTGGATTGCCGCGTAAATTTAACATTTCATACGACTCAGGCGTGCAGTTTCGACCTGCACGGATACCAACGACATCGGTTTTTACGCGGTGAAAGTGGGAGCAAACGATCAAGGTGTCGAACCCGGCATTTATTTCCGGATGCAGCTCTGCGGCATCACCGGTCACAAGCAATTT
>JAAURL010000256.1 GCA_012032235.1 Akkermansiaceae bacterium
AACTCAATATGGTGGGACAAGCGGTGCTCGCCCTTGCTTTCATCATCCTAACAGTTCGCATCATCGGCTGGATTTTCCCCTCATCGGGTCTCAATACACTTTTCAAAACGCTACTCTACACGCTCCCTCTCGCGAACTATTCATACCTCGTGGATTTATGGCTGGCCGGAGTGATGGGCGTCGCGTTTTACTTCCACTTTTCCGGGCGTATTTGGTGCCGCTTTGCCTGTCCGCTCGCCGCGCTGATGCACATTTACGGTCGTTTCTCCCGCTTCCGGATTTTTGCGGAAAAGGATAAATGCATTTCCTGCAATGTCTGCACTTCCGTCTGCCACCAAGGCATCGACGTCATGGCATTCGCCAACAAAGGCAAACCAATGGAGGATCCCGAGTGTGTGCGCTGCTCTGCCTGTGTCCAGGGCTGCCCGACCGGAGTGTTGAGCTTCGGCCGCCTAGGCAAAAAAAACGATGACGGATTTGAAAAAATCTTTGATACTCTCCCCGCGTCACTGGTTCAGCTAGCTGAGCGCCGCAAGACTTCTGCTAAGCACTGATCATGTTTCATTGGCTTCTCGATATCGCCTTTTTCCTTTTACTTGTTAGCCAGCGCCGGACTCCTCTTTTATGGTCTGAATTGCTATGTAATGCTCATTCTTTTCGCCCGCCGTGCCAGGGAAACGAAGTCACGCCAACGGCTGTTAGAAAACGCTTGGGGCGTAGCGCACCCAGCTGGAGAATCAGCCAATCTCCCGAAAATCACCACCCAGCTCCCGCTTTACAATGAACTCAACGTCGCGGAGCGGGCGATCCGCTCAATCGCGGCATTCGATTACCCGCACCATCTTCACCAGATTCAAATCCTTGACGATTCGACGGATGAAACCTGCGAGCTCGTTGATCGAATCGCCGCTGAACTGAGGAGCGCTGGAGTCTGGATCGACGTCGTCCGCCGCGAAGTCCGCCACGGCTACAAGGCAGGCGCACTCAACGATGCGATGCCCGCTGCCCATGGTGAGTTCATCGCCATTTTTGATAGCGATTTCGTTCCCGCTCCCGATTTTCTCCGTAGCTTGCTACCGCACTTCGCCGATGACAGAACAGGGCTGGTCCAAGCGGCGCTGGGGGCAGTCTGAATCGGGAGAAATCTCTACTCACCCGCGCCCAGTCCGTGGGGATCGATGGCCACTTCGCCATCGAGCAAACCGCCCGCTCTGCGAATCATCTTTTCTCAACTTCAATGGCACCGCAGGGATTTGGCGGCGCACCACGATCGAAGACGCCGGTGGCTGGACCGCAGACACCCTCACGGAGGATCTGGATTTATCTTATCGCGCCCAGCTCAGGGGGTGGCATCTGGAATACGTCGCTCATGTGATCGCACCAGCCGAACTGCCAGAGACCTATTCAGCATTTAAGAGCCAGCAATTTCGCTGGGCGAAGGGTTCCATCCAGACATCGATCAAGCTGTTACCGGAAATTTTCTCATCAAGGCTTAGCCTTTTCGCCAAGCTACAAACGATTTTCCACCTCTGCCATTACTTTGCCCATCCGCTGATGTTGGTAGTCGCGCTATTGGCTTTGCCTGCTTTGCACTATCTAAATGGGGCGATTCATCAATGGTGGCTGGTCGTCTTTTCGGTTCCGCTGCTAGCGTCGACGTGTGGTCCTGCCGTGCTCTACACGACCAGTCAGCGCTACCTCTATCCCACAGATTGGGGTGGGCGCATCTTACTACTCCCTGCTTTAATGCTAGTCGGCTTCGGCATCTGTATTTCCAACACCCGCGCAGTGCTGGAGGCGATTCTCGGCATCAAAAGCGGCTTCGTCCGCACGCCAAAGAGCGGCACCGCAGCTGCGAAAAACTATCGCCCCGTCGCTGACCGCATTCCACTGTTAGAAATCGCCGCAGGACTCTATTGCGCGGCGACGATCATCGTCTACGCCCGCAGTGGGAACTACTCGATCATCCCATTCCTTTCGCTCTACGTCGCCGGGTTCAGTCTCGTCGGCTGGTCTAGCCTGCGCGAGCAATTCCACGCCCGGGAAAATGCTTAATCTCCGAAATCTCGGCTGGGCCGGCTGCCTCGGTTTGATAGCTTTGGCAGCGATTTTCTGGTCTTCTCTGCCCACGCTCGATGCATCGCCCTTGCTGCGAGTCGTTTTGTTTTCTGGGAGTGGAATCGCGATGTTAGGAACGATCTTTTTATTTCCTAACACCCATGATCGGAACTCCCAGCGGCTCATTTTAGGCGCTGCGGTTTTACTCCGTCTTTGCCTGTGGCCAGCTCCCGTTTCTGACGATGTGAACCGCTACCTATGGGAAGGTCAGCTGGTCCGCGATGGAGGAAATCCCTACTCCGCGCCAGCCAGTGATCCACGTTGGGAGGAGCGGCGCGATGCATCGTGGCGAGCCATGAATCACCGGGACCGCGTCACCGTCTATCCACCCGGCATCCAGTGGATCATGGCGGGAACGACTGCCATTTCTCCTAGCCTAACGTCTTTTAAAATCCTCTCCCTAACAGGTGACCTCGCGACGTTACTGCTCCTGCTGAGGCTCCTCCGCCAGCAAGCCGCGCCTCTGCGCTGGGCGGGATTTTATGCGTTCAATCCAGTCGTTCTGATTTCCTTCGCCGCAGAAGCGCATTTTGATAGTTTGATGACGGCGGCTTTGCTGGCAGCGTTGTTAGCCGCGATTCAGAAAAAATTCTCCTCATGGCTGTGGCTCGGTGTTGCGATTCAAATCAAACTGATTTGTCTAATCCTCGTCCCACTTTTCCTAACACGACGCTTGCTCCCCAGCGCATGGCTGCTCTTGCTCATCCTGATTTTGCCATGTTTGCCGTTTCTCTCTGGCCTAATCGAGTGGGCAAATGGAGTGCGTCACTTTGCGAGCTCAGGAGCATTCAATGCGCCGCTGCATACGCTGCTAGGGAGCACCGGTCTCAGCATGGAAATGGTGCGGATGATAGGCTCCATCTCGTTTGGCATCAGCGCGCTGGGGATTTGCATCGCTCGCTGGCGCGGCATGCCGCTCATCGACTCCTGTCTATGGATCTTGGGAGCGCTTCTCGTCTGCTCCCCGATCGTGCACTTCTGGTATCTCTGTTGGCTACTGCCGCTTGTCGCGCTGCGCCCCTCATTTGCATGGACCACACTATCGATCACCATGGGTGGGTATTTCATCGCCTGGTGGACACAGGCTAGTGCAGGCTGGTGGGGATTCGGGAATGGTATAGCGGCTCTTATCTGGGCGCCGTGGTTCGTCGCTGGAATGGCTCAGCACCGCCA
>JAAURL010000257.1 GCA_012032235.1 Akkermansiaceae bacterium
ATTCGCACGACAGATTGTACAGGGATCCTCCATTAGGGAGAGTTTGTGGGAAAATCTGACATTCATCTCTTTTTTCACCGCCAAGACGCCAAGCGCCCAATTTAAAAGAGAAATCTTTCCTGTGCGGAGTTACAGAATTTCGGGTTCAAAGCTCTAACCGGGTGATTTTTCTGAGATTTTCTTGGCGCTCTTCCTCGCTTGGCGGTGAAAATTCTTCGGGAAATCGATGTTTTCCCATGCGTTGTCCCTAATGTCGCCGCCCTGACAGATTGTATTTTCTCCCAGCTTGCCTAGCGATCATCCAAAGGCTTTCAAGAACCCGACTTCGATCGCCAATGGCTCGAAAGCATTCGTCTCCAGCGTTCTACGTAACGAATCCAGCGCCTCCATCCGCTTCAGCAGGTGGCCTTCCGTTTCCGCCTCGGCAATGTGCTTCAGGGCGGGCGCAGACTCAGGAAAATCGAGACCTGCACCATTTACTTTCATGCGCAAGAGATCCGCCATCCAAGCCATAAGAACGTCAAAAAGTCGATTTCTCCCGTCCAGATATTCCGCCTCTGCAGCGGCTTTATGGAAATTCTCCCGCTCCTTGAGCCATGCTCCGTCCGTCCCATCACGATAAGCTGCTGTTTCCTCTTTCTCCGCAGCTTTGGCGGCGGCATCAGCCGTTTCCCGGAATTCCGTGAGAAAAGAGGCGAAAGCGGCCTTCAAATGCAGCGCCGCGACCGGAGTCCCGAAACCACGAGTGGCTGCTGCATTCAGAGCCGCGACCAGTTCCGCCCCACCGTCTTCCAAAAGCGCCCTGCCTCCCAGTAACGGCAACCTGACGCAGCGCGAAAGAATCGTCGGCAATAAACGCTGTGGATTCGCAGTTAGCAGGAGCAGTAGCGTGTTCTGCGGCGGTTCCTCCAACGTCTTTAGGAAAGCATTCGCAGCTTGGTCGTTCATGCGATCCGCCTCGGTGATGACACCGACTTTGCAAGCTCCTCCCGGCGCTGCGAGATGCAGTGTTTGCTCCAGATCACGGATCTCATCCACGCCGATGCGCCGGGATTTCATGCGTGGCCGGATGATCCGAACCCAGCCGCTTTCTAGCTCGTCAAGCGGCGGAGTCTCCACCACCACGGGTTCGCCGAATAAATCGAAGCCTCCTGATTTTCCCGCGCCATTTACCAACTGGATCATCCGTGCTGCCAGATTTTCCTTCCCGCTACCATGTGCGCCGCTGATCAAAAACGCGTGAGCCAATCGCCCACGTTCGTGCGCCGCTGAAATCAACTCAAATGCCCGCTCTGCCGAATACGCCATGTGCCGCCATCCTCTCCAGCACGCAGCTCCGCGCAATTCCGAAATTCGATTCTCCCGCTCAGCCCTGCTCTGCGATGAGGGAGCTAAGCGCATCTCCGAGTTGCTTTTTAGGAGATCCCAGCGCAGCGGGCGATTTTCTAGAAAGAACGACTGCGAAACAGAAAGCCGGATTTGAGCATACTTTGCCGCTGGAAATGCCTTCATCAAGGAAGCTCCCAGCTGACTCGGAGCCACAACTGATAGATGTTGGGAATTTAGCCCTGCAGCCCGCAGCTTTTGGCGCATTGCGCCAAATAGAATGACACCGGGGCGAGGGGCCAGAAGAGGCTTTTAGCAGTCGTTGCGTCAGAAAGAATGACACCCGAATGAAATCACTATCTGGGATCATGAGTCAAACGAGCAAAGCGCAGTATTTGGAGAATTGTCGGCAGCGGTATTTGAGCCGCAATCGGCAGGGAAAAAGCGCGATGATCGACGAGGTCAGCGACACGATGGGTTGGGAGCGTAAGCACGCCATCAAGGCGCTCACCCGGAAAGTTTCCCTAGGCAATCGGGCCAAGAAACGCGGGGCAAAACCCAGCTACGGCAAGGAGGAAATCACCGTCATCGTCGCGATTTGGAAAAGCAGCGAGCAGCCTTGCGGCGTGCGTCTCAAGGCGACTTTGCCCTTGTGGTTAGGCAGCTATGAAGCGCGTCATGGTTCTCTAACAGACAAGTGCCGCGAGAAAATCCTCCACTACAGTCCGCGCACTTTAGAGCGAATCACCGCCCCCCATCGCAGCGCAGGCAGCGGTCGGATCGGTCGTAAAACCGGACGCAGCAGCAACCGCATCAAACAATTCGTCCCAATTCGTTGCGGGCCGCAAGAGTTTGACGCACCCGGTTGGCTCGAGGCCGACACGGTATCGCACGGCGGCGGTAGTAGCAGTGGTGCCTTTCTCTGGAGTCTCACCCTAACAGACTTCCACAGCGGCTGGACTGAGCTAGCTGCCCTTTGGGGAAATAGTGGCGGCGAAGTGCGCGCAGGGCTAGAGCGGATTGAAAAACGCATGCCCTTTGCGATGTTAGGTTTTGATTGTGACAACGGCAGTGAATTTTTAAATGAAGTCATCGAAGCGTATCTGTTAGGTCGTCAACGCAACATCGAATGGACCCGTTCCCGCGCCTACAAAAAGAACGACCAAGCCCACGTGGAGCAGAAAAATTTCACCCACGTTCGCCAACTGTTAGGCTATAGTCGCTTCGGAGATATCGCACTTCGCAGCATGGTCGATGATCTTTACGAAAAAGCCTGGCTGCCCTTGCGCAATTATTTCACCCCCGTCATGAAGCTGATAGAGAAAAAGCGGATCGGCACCAAAGTGCACAAGAAATACGACACTCCCGCCACGCCTTGCAATCGTCTGTTAGATTGTAAAAAAGTCGATGACGAGACGAAACAACGCTTACGAGCCACTCGCGCAGCGCTCGATCCGTTAGATCTAGCCGCAGATATTGAGAGACGACTCGCACAAATTTTCGTAATCGTCGAGCGCCTCGAAGAAGACCGCCAAGACGAGATCCAACGCGCCTCCTAAGCCCTCCCGATCTTCCTAAGTCCCCCCATTCCCCCCTAAATCCCCCAAAGGGGACTTCTCCCCTCCCGTCCCCCAGGGGAGGCGGGGGGAGATCTTGACGCTCCCGCGCCCCAGCGCCTCCACTTCCATTCCGCCACCTCGAGAAAGCACGCCAAAACAACCCAAAACCCGCAAAATCTCCCAATCCCCGGTGTCACAAATCCTGACGCAACGACTTTATCGCCCCGGTGTCATTTTTAGTTGGCGCAATACGATCTGGTGGCGCGGCAAGACCTCTGCGAAAGCAGATGAGTCTGTGAACAAGATAAGGCATCACACGGCTCTCCTGGCCTCCAAGTCCGAGCAGCATCCTAGATCTCAAGAATCTGTTTAGATGAGAC
>JAAURL010000258.1 GCA_012032235.1 Akkermansiaceae bacterium
AATAGTCACGGCCTGTGCCACCGGAGCCACCATCGCTTCCCATATCAAATGAAGTAGAAACGTATTGCGGAGGCTGGCGAATCCCGTCGAGTTCAATGGAAATGCGATTTCCTTCTGCACCACGAATATTGAAACCACCATAACCACTACTCCCATAGGCAAACGCGCCATCAGCTCCTCCGACATCAAATGGAGTCGAAAGCAGCGGATCATATTTCACAAGGCCGCCGAGATCATTGATCCCCGAGCGGATTATTTCATCCAGGCCAATCTGCGTAACCGAGCCGCCAGCATCCAGCCAAGACTGGGCGGTGCGAGTCCCGACGACGACAAGAGGCTCAAGCGTTTCTGATCAGCAGTTTCTTGCGACCAGCCAAGTGAGCCTGCCGCAGATAAAAACAAAGCATACCGCAGGGATGTAGCACAAGTCATGGTAAACCTTACTTTGGTGTAACGACGACGAATGGTGCGACGACAGCTTGAATTTCCTCTTTGCTAACAGATTCACCTTTGGATGAACGTTTGGTGAGCTTACCTATCACATCATGAAAACTTTCCTCATTTACTTTTTCCTTCAGCTCGATCTTAGTTGCTGGAGCGATGGAGGAATCCCAAATTTCACGAACTTTCGCCCAAAAATTTGAGGTATTTTTCCAGTAATTTTCCGCCTTAGCGAAGTCTTCTCCCTTCACGCGTTCGTAGCGGTTCATCCCTACCTCACGAGCTAACGGGTAATTTTTCCCATCGCGCTTCACCCACTTGGTATTATCTTGCTCGTGGTACCAACCATTCGTGGTTACTGTATGACGATTGACAACAACTAACAGATCGTAGTCTGAGCGCTTCGTGTATTCACGGCGAGGCAGAGGACGATTGGATAAATGACTCGACCATTCACTGATTCCGCCATGATGAGTCCAACGACCATACCCTTCATAGCGTGGCTCGTCAGTTACTTCAGTGACGCGCTGTGTCCACGCGCCTTCGGCTTCATTTTCTGAAATCATTTGCTTTTCCCAAGTGCGATGTCCTTGGAACTGCAGCAGCTCTTGGTCTTCATAAGTCCAAGTGTGTGCCCAATGCTTCACGACGATGCCATCGACTTGCAGGATGTGTTGTAAAACGATTTTGCGCCCACTGTCCTCGGCAAGCTTTACGATCTCGAAAGCTTCTTCATTGTAGGGTTTGTCTTTAATTTGATAGCTTGAGTTCAAAGAGAGAGTCTCGTGAAAATGGAATTTTACACTGAACTCGCCAACCATACCTAAAATCGCCTTACGATCTTTTTCAAAGTTCGGTGATGGCTCGGCGAATGTGAAACTTGCCGCGAGTAAAGTGCAGGCAACGGTGGTGATGTTGAGTCGCTTCATGAGCCACCATCTTATGGATTTTCCCGATGACTGCTCCCGACTGCTTGTGATTAGTTGGCGGTGTTTTGCATATAGATCACGCAACGAATTTTCTTGAGAAAGACATTTGACTTACATTTAGCTTCTCGGGGATGACTTAAATGACTTATCAATGATATTTTGGCTATCGGCCATGATGTGACTTGATTGATAAAAGCAATGCCCCGTGGCCGATCTTCTAAAAACCGGGCACGGGGCATCTCCTACAAGCAGCAGCAGAAATTTTTTCTAGTGAGTCCGGCGGCGGCGAGTGAAAAGCGCACCAGCTGTGAAAAGGACTAAAAGCTAGAGGATGGTTCTGGGATGGAAAGCGCAGCAAAACTGGCTCCTAGATCGATCTGCTGCGCGGCGACCGAAGTGTGAACGGAAAATGGGCTTATGATGGAAATGGAGGTAATCTCGTCTGAAACACCGGAAAGATCCCACTGCCAAGCTGCGCCGGTGTAGTTGAGCGTGCCGAAGGAAGTGACGCGTGATTCGGTGCCAGTCACGCCGTGCTGCATGGGTAAAATGTTTTGCGCACCACCATTGTAACTCAGAAGTGGGCCGCCAGAAAAAGGAAAAGAAAACGCTGTGTTAAACGCAAGATCCGCTTGAAAGACGACGTTTTGCACATCGAAAGATGAAGAGACTGCCGCAGTCGTTGAGTAAGCATCTGCGAAGCTGTAGAGTCCCACGCTGAATTGTCCGCCTGGCGCAGCGACTGTAAGATTGCCTACGCCCACAGATGGCGCGAGACTCGGGTTACTATTTCTGAGGTTATCCCAAGTGGTGGTGATCTGGCTGCCGCCGAGGCCATAATTGACTAGCAAAGCAGCATGAGAAGTAGCGGTGCAAAGGAGTGCAATGCAAAGGAGTGATTTCATAATGTTTAGTTTGTTTAGTTCCAAGAGCTCGGTGAAGCTCATGGGAAACATCATAAGGAATCTTTAAAATTCTGCTCCCGGCTGCTTGCCTTAGATTGATGGTGGGTTGCGATAAATGGGGCCGTTTTAAACTCCGAGTTTTTTGTTTTTGAGCCAATCTGGCGGCTTACTTCCCGTCTCTTCGCGGAAGGCTTTGGAGAAATGGCTCATACTTTGATAGCCGACTTCCAGTGCAGTCTCCGTTACGTTGTAGCGACCGGAGGCGAGCCATTCGCAAGCACGGTCGATTCTCATTCTTCGCAAATGGCGTAGCAGGGTGAGTCCAGTTTCATTGCTCACTCGGCGAGATAGATAATGTGGGGCGATGCCGATCTCACTGGCTAAAGCATTTAAATCCAGCGGCTGGTCCAAGCGGCTGCGAATGATGTCCAAGGCTCTTCTGACGGGTCGCTACCGCGAATGGTTGAGCAAAAACTCGCGCCAGGATCGCCTGATTTCCCGCGATAAAGCCGCACAGCAGCCCACTCTAGGAAACGCGCTTCTGCGAGAAGAGCCTTGCCGCCACCTTGCTCGGCAGCGATTTCTAACGCCTCGCAAAGATCCTCCTCCCAGACGCCCATTAGACCGCAGAATGCGAGCCTGCCGCCATCTTTGAGCCATGCTGCTAGATTCGGATGCAGCCACTCTGTTTGCTTTCCTAAGTGAGCGGCTAGCCACTCACGAGAAAGCCGAACAATTTCCATGTTATGGCTGCCTGGGTATCTCACACAGGTCCACTCGTCTTGTTCGCCACCACCTGTGAGAGCATACATGCCAGGATGCAACATGAAGCGCTCCCCTTTCCCCCAAAGCAAGCCACTGCCTTTACGATTTAACCATAACCAAACCTCACCCTGAGAATGCTCACGCCAACGCCAGCCACCAGATGAGACCTGTCCTGTTAGAGAACCATACTGCACCCCAGTGCCCTGTCGCC
>JAAURL010000057.1 GCA_012032235.1 Akkermansiaceae bacterium
ACTATGCAGTTCCAATCGCTGTGGTGATTTTGTTAGGCTTGTTTTCGATTCGAACGTTTCGGCACGGGATTGGTGGGGAAATTATTGCGGGCCGATCCGTTCTGATGTGGTTCGGGTCGAGTGGCGACTTGCTCGGTCTAGCCGAATTGCTGAAACATCCTGAAGTGCTCATTTCGATCAGTCCCCACGCCGGAGTTCGGTTTTTGATCAATGAATGGGAACATGGGATTCCGATTTTAACGGCAGTGTTTCTTTCCGTAACAGGCGGTGAGGCGCTTTATGCAGATTTGGGTCATTTTGGCACCAAGCCGATCCGCGTGGGTTGGTTAATTGTCGTATTGCCTGCTTTAATTTTGAATTATCTAGGCCAAGCGGCATTGGTGAAAGGGAATCCACTCGCTGCGGAAAATCCATTTTTCCTGCTAGCACCAGAGTGGTTCCGCTTGCCACTGATTTTCTTGGCAATCGGCGCTGCCATCATCGCAAGCCAGGCGCTGATCTCTGGCGCGTTTTCCCTAACGACTCAGGCGGTCCAGCTCGGATGCCTGCCCAGGGTACGGATTTTGCACACTTCAGAACACTCGGTAGGACAAGTCTATGTGCCGTCGGTGAATTTCATTTTAGCAATCGCTTGTATTTTATTAGTCGTTTCTTTCCAAACTTCCACTGCCTTGGCAGGCGCTTACGGCATTGCCATTTCACTAACGATGACGATCACCTCGTTGCTGTTTTATTCTGCATCGCGAGCAGTGTGGGGATGGTCAAACGGCAAAGCACTTTTAGTAACACTGCTTTTCCTATTACTGGACGGTGCATTTCTAGTCGCGAATTTGATGAAAATCCTACCCACAGGCTGGGTACCATTGGTCATGGCAGCGATGCTTACCGGTATCATGCTGATTTGGATCTGGGGTCGCAAGAAACTCTATATCCGCATCAAACAAGACTCCCTACCAATCGAAGATTTACTCAAGGATTTACACAAAGGCAAAATCCATCGCGTCTCTGGCACAGCGATCTACATGAGCGGAAAAGGAACGCATGTGCCGACAGCCTTGCTCCATAATTTAAAGCATAACCAAATTCTCCACGAGCGATTGATCCTGCTCCACGTCATCACTCTAGATCAACCACACGCCAGCGATGACGATATGCTGGATTATGAAGATCTTGGCGATGGGATGCACCGCGCGACGTTGCGATTTGGCTTTGCGGATACACCAGACGTGCCGAATGCATTGCTCCTAAAGATGCCGGAAAACGCTCGCTTTCAGCCAAACAAGGCGACTTATTTCTTGGGCCGTGAGACTTACTGTGTCGGCAAGAAAGCGACTTTCGTCGACCGCATCAGGCTGTCGCTCTTCGCCGCGATGGCTCGAAATGCCTCTCCCGCCACAGCCTACTTCCAACTACCTCCGGGCCGTGTGGTCGAGCTGGGTGCTCAAATTACTCTCTAAAAAACGCAACCGCCAACCGTGGCGAATCAATCCATTCCCTCAATCACCGGCTTAGGCGCTTTATCTGCGCTTGGTGCCAATATTGACTCACACTATCGGGCGATTCTCGGGCAGCAGGTTCCCTTTCAAAAGCTCGGAAAACTTCTCGGGAAAGAAAGTCCTCACAGCGAGCGACCCGCAGCGTGGATTGAAAACAGATCATTGCTAGTCAATCGCAAATGGAGCCCTGCGACAATGGCAGCACTGCATGTCGCGCACCAGGCGATTTCCGAAGCTTGCTGGAGCGCTAGTGAGTTAAAAGACGCGGCGCTTGTCTTAGGTACCAGCCGCGGGAATGCAGCAGGCTGGTTAAGCCCATGGCCAAGTCGAAGAGCTTTTAAGTTGATGGCCGCTAGCAACACGATTCACAGCGAACCAGCATCTGCCATCACGATCGAATTTGGAATTACTGGACCGAACCACGTCATCGCGAGTGGCTGTGCCGCAGGACTCGATGCGGTAGGCATCGCGATGATGCTACTGCAAACTGGTGCCGCAGATCGTGCCTTGGTCGTCGCAGTCGATTTGCCGCTGGTTCCGATCTTGTTAGACAACTATGCTTTATCAGGTTTGTTAGCAGCAGATATGAATCTTGATCCTTATAGCTCCAAATCATCCGGCTTTATTCCAGCCGAAGGCGCAGCAGCGATTGCGATCGAGCGACGTGAAGGTGAATTTGTGAAATTGTTATACTATAGCTGTAACTCTGACGCCTGCGATCCAGTAGGAATCCCAGCAGATGGCGGGCGCACCTGCGAGCTGTTAGGAAAAGCGATCCTACAACATGGAATGCCTGCCGCAGTCTGCCCGCACGCCACTGGCACAGCCGTTCAGGCAAAAGCAGATCCAGCGACGCTGAAAGGTGTATTTCCCAAATCGCCACCAACACTCCATCTCCTCAAACCCTTTTTGGGACATACGATCGGAGCCAGTGGTTTATTGGAAAGCGTGATTCTAGCTCGCTTTCTAAAAGACAAAAAACTCCCGCCCAATCTGATGCACCTTACTGCTCCCTCGGGACTTTATCTTCCCGAGCAAGCACTTGAAGCTACCGGCTCCGTTCATAAACTTTCCCACGGAATGGGCGGACATAACGCCCTACTCGTCCTATCACCGCCATGAGCCAATCACGCCGCCTCGAAGTTTCCATCGACGATCAAATTTTAAGAGTCATTGATGGGGATCTATGCATTCGCGAGTTTAATATCTCCACCGCTGCCAAGGGAATGGGCTTTGTAGAAAATAGCAATCGCACACCGACAGGAAATTTCCGAGTGATCGAAAAAATTGGAGATGGAGAAATGCCGGGCACCATTTTCAAAAATCGAACTCCCGTTGGTATTTGGGATCCTAGCTCTTATGAAACGAAAGACCTCATACTCAGTCGTATCATTCGCATTGAAGGATTAGATCTAGAAAATGCGAATAGTTATCATCGTTTTATCTATATTCACGGGACAAATCATGAGCATCGAATAGGACAACCCGCTAGCCAAGGTTGTATTCGACTCGGAAATTCAGAAATGATCGAACTATTTAATATGATAACCGAAGGCACTAATATGAAAATTTTTCCTGCCACACAGCGTCGTGGAAAACTATTATTCATCGACTGCGATTCCACGCTTTCGACGATTGAAGGAATCGATGAATTAGCGAGAGCACGTGGTGAGGATGTGTTTAACAAAGTCGTTGAGCTTACGAATGCAGCAATGAACGGCGAAGTTCCCATCGATGAAGTTTTCCCTAGGCGCATGGAGATGATTCGTCCAGATAAATCTGTGTGTGATCAAATCGCGCAACTTTACATTGATACAGTCGTCCCCGGAGCTGCGGAGCTCATTTCGGAAATGAAAGATACAGGTTGGCTTCCTGTGATATTATCAGGTGGTTTCGCACCTTTGATTCAACCCTTAGCAGCACATCTCGGCATTTCACATGTAGAAGCTGTCCCGTTATATTTTCATGAAGATGGATCTTATCAAGGCTATGGCAGTGACTATCCAACGACACGAAACCTAGGAAAAAACGAAATCATTCGCGAATGGAAAAAGCGATGTTGCCCGAAAATGTGATCATGATCGGTGATGGAGTATCAGACCTTGAGACAAAACCAGATGTTGATATGTTTATCGGATTCGGTGGTGTGATTGCACGTGCAAAAGTAGAAAGAGGCTCTGATCATTGGCTAGTGGATATGAGAGACCTTGAGGTCATTCGTAGGCTATTGTGAAATGGCATATTTCATTTACTGAATGATCAAAATGTCTACTGAACATTTCAAATTTAACTTGCTAGCTAATAACTAATTGAACACTGTCGCCCGACATGAGCACATCTACCAAGAAGCCTACAAAAGGAATTCGCTATAGCGACGCACAGAAAAAAGAGATCATTGATTTCGTAATAGCATATAATTCAGAAAATGGTCGTGGTGGCCAAAGCCAAGCTGCCGAGAAATTTAATATCTCACCTATCACCCTAGCAGCATGGCAAAAAGCAGCCGGCATATCCGCTCCCAAGAAATCCAAAGCTCCTAAAAAAACAAAATCAGCCAAGGCATCTAAAGTCGGCAGAGCTTCACGCTATAGCGAAGAGCAGAAACAAGAAGTAATCGACTTCGCGGTTGCCTACAACGAAGCAAATGGCCGTGGCGGTCAAAGTAAGGCTGCAACAAAATTCAAAATTTCCCCCATCACAGTCATGGCATGGCTAAAAGCCGCTGGTGTCAAAAGCTCTGACAAAGGTAGCAAAGCGAAAGTATCCAAAGTAGCAAAAGCACCTAAAGCCGCCAAATCCGCTAAAGGCGGAAACCTAGACGCCAAACTCAGTGCACTTCTCGCGCTTAGCAAACAAATCGCTAAAACAGAATCCGAGTTGGCACAACTCAACGCTAAGTTTAGGACGCTCAAAGCATCGCTATAAGCGGATTTAGAAGTCTCTATTTCGATAGCCACCTTCATCAAAATGCAGGTGGCTATCTTTTTTTACCAAGAGACGTCTGTAAGCACTTCGTGCCACAGCATTTTCTCTCCATCAAAGACGAATCGCCCTAGAAAGGACTGATCTTTGATGACTTGTGGCAGCCAATGTTGATCGTCCTCCCACATCCGATGATAAGGAATTTCTCCTAGGCTCGTCCACATAGGCACTGCTTCATCGGTCTCTGTCGGTACTCCCGAAAAATCATCTGCGCGGTAAACGTGACAGTGAATATCATCATAATCCGACATGGAGAATTTCAGCTCGCCTAGTTTACGCGGCGAGTGAGGCGTAATGCATAACTCCTCCTGAGTTTCTCGAATGATCGCTTGTAAAGGAGTTTCTCCTGGATCGATTTTTCCTCCCGGCCCATTCACTTTACCAGCGCCGAGGCCACGCTTTTTTTCGATCAACAAGATCCGCCCATCACGAATGATAAACATCAGTGTGGCATGAATGACACCGCTCCAATTTGTCCAGTCAATCGGGGAATCAGATTGCATCAGCAATTTGTTAGGATCCAGCTGCTGCGTAGGCTTCTACAGAATCACAGGTGCAAACCAAGTTGCGGTCACCATGCACATTGTCAATCCGACCAACGGATGGCCAGAATTTATGATTCCGCAAGTAGGGTAGCGGGAAAGCCGCTTGTTCGCGGGAATAACTGTGGGGCCAATCATTTCCGCAAATCACTTCACACGGGTGCGGCGCGTGCTTCAACGGATTGTCATTCGGATCAGACTCACCGCTGATAATGGCGGAAATTTCACCGTAGATCGAAATCATCGCGTCACAGAAACGATCCAGCTCTGGTTTTGATTCGGACTCGGTGGGCTCGATCATCAAGGTTCCGCCGACAGGCCAGCTCATGGTTGGTGCGTGGTAACCATAGTCCATCAAGCGCTTTGCCACGTCTTCGACTGTTACGCCACTGGCATCAGACAGAGGCCGCACATCGATGATGCATTCATGGGCAACTAGCCCATTTTTTCCGGTGTATAAAATTGGAAAATAAGGTGCGAGACGTTTTGCCATGTAGTTTGCATTTAGGATGGCGACTTCCGTGGCTTCTTGCAAACCATCCGGGCCCATCATCGCGATATACATCCAGGAAATCGTGTTGATCGACGCACTCCCCCACGGCGCGGAACAAACTGCTCCTTCCTTCGAATCCAGTTCACTGTGGCCAGGGAGATATGGTAGTAGCTGCTCTGCGACGCCAATCGGTCCGACTCCAGGACCACCGCCGCCATGCGGGATGCAGAAGGTTTTGTGTAAATTCAAGTGGCAAACATCCGCACCAATCAGACCGGGACTCGTTAGCCCGACTTGCGCATTCATATTGGCTCCATCCATGTAGACTTGGCCGCCTGCATCGTGAATTATTTCACAAATGGAACGAATCGTTTCTTCAAACACGCCATGAGTCGATGGATAGGTGACCATTAACGCGGCGAGGTTTTCGCGATGTTCTTCAGTGCGTGCCGCTAGATCTGCCACGTCGATATTGCCATCCGCATCGCATTTCACACCGATCACTTTCATTCCCACCATCACGGCAGATGCAGGATTGGTGCCATGAGCAGAAACAGGAATGAGGCAAATGGTCCGATGAGAATCACCGCGTGCCAGGTGATAACGGCGAATCGCAAGTAGGCCAGCATACTCACCTTGCGAACCCGCATTGGGTTGCAGCGACACTCCCGCGAAACCTGTAACCTCCGCCAGCCAGTTTTCTAACAAAGAAAGCATTTCTCGATAGCCCTGGCCCTGATCAGCGGGCACAAATGGATGGAGCGATGAAACTTCCGGCCAGCTCAGTGGCATCATTTCCGAGGTGGCGTTTAGCTTCATGGTGCAAGAACCCAGAGCGATCATCGATTCATTCAAGGCGAGATCTTTTGATTCTAGGCGTTTGATGTAACGCAACATTTCTGTTTCAGAATGATAGCTATTGAATGCTTTTTGCGTCAGGAAATCAGTATTGCGAACGAGCGATGCAGGCCATGCGACACCTGAGATAGGATGCACAGTCGCTTTCACGCCAAATGCGGCAGCGATCGTTATGATATCTTCATAAGTCGATGTTTCATCGAATGATATTCCGATGTGATCGAAATCGATACGGCGAAGGTTGATGTTAGCGTCTGTGGCAGATTTTAAAATAGCATCAGCATTTCCTGGGACTTTCGCGACGAGTGTATCAAAGAAGGCTCCTTCTTCGATTTCGATTCCGCCAGCTGATAGAACCGCTTTCATTTCTACCGTGCGGGAGTGAACCGTTTTCGAAATATGCCTCAATCCGTCTGGGCCATGATAGACGGCATACATGGATGCCATGACTGCTAATAAAACCTGGGCGGTACAAATGTTAGAAGTCGCTTTATCTCGGCGGATATGTTGCTCGCGGGTTTGGAGAGAAAGGCGGTAGCCGGGCTTTCCACGTGAATCTACGGATACTCCGATGAGGCGGCCCGGCATCTTGCGTTTTAGAGCATCTGCACAAGCCATGAAGCCAGCGTGTGGCCCTCCAAAACCCATTGGCACGCCGAAACGCTGCGAGGAACCCACGCAAATCTCCGCGCCGAATTCACCTGGAGCTTTTAAAGAGTAAGAGCGAGCAAGTCTGCAGCAACGATAGTGACTGCCCAGCAGCATTTGCTTTTGTGAAAAACTCTGCGAAGTCGTCGATGCGTCCACGCGTGTCAGGATACTGCACTAAGACCGCAAACAGACCTTCGTGGCTAGCTGGTTGGAACGTTTGCCAATCGCTAACAATCACTTCGATCCCTAAGGGCTCTGCGCGAGTCATCACGACATCGATCGTTTGTGGGTGGCAGCGATCTGAAACGAAAATCGTTTTGCCTTTCGGCTTACCCGCAAGCGCTAGGCTCATTGCTTCTGCCGCAGCGGTGCCTTCGTCTAACAATGATGCATTTGACACATCCAGACCTGTTAGATCTGTGATCATGGTCTGAAAATTGAGCAACGCTTCTAACCGGCCTTGGGCGATTTCTGCCTGATAAGGCGTGTATGCAGTGTACCAACCGGGGTTTTCCAAAATGTTCCGTTGAATCACACCGGGCGTGTGAGTGCCGTAGTAGCCTTGCCCGATGAAAGACTTTAGCAGGCGATTTTTACCCATGATCGACTTGAGCCAAGCGAGTGCTTCCGGCTCTGATTTCGCCTCTGGCAGAGTCATCGCCTTGTCTAGGCGAATTCCCGCAGGCACGGCGGCATCAATGAGCTCGTTAAGAGATGAAAATCCTGTGTCGCGCAGCATCTCAGCGCGATCAGAATCAACTGGACCTAAGTGGCGACTACAGAAATCAAGACGTGCGGACATTAGAATTGATGTGAAAATTTCAAGAGTCAAAGAGAACGCCCTCTCAATAGGGGAAAATTGGCTTGGCGCAACCCTTGTGCTCAGCTTTCTTACTATTTTTAGACATTCGAGACGAAATTTCCTAGCTAGAGAAAGTGCTTCATCACTTTTTCAGTGGCAGCTTCGGCAGTTAGTCCGTGGAGTTCGCGGAGGGTTTCTGGTTTGCCGTGTTCGATGAATTCGTCTGGCCACCCGATACGCTCGACGTGAGCTTGAATGCCTGCTGTGTGCAGATTTTCGATGATTGCCGCACCAAAGCCATTTAAGAGAACGTGATCTTCAAAAGTGCAAACGACTTTACATTTTTGCGCGTAATTTTGGATCGTATTTGCATCAAGTGGCTTGATGAAACGTGGATTAATGAGTGCTACGGATAGACCTTTTGCCTCTAGCTGGATTTTGGTCCGTTCTGCCATTTCAAACATGGTGCCTAGACCAATGAGGGCGACGTCGGTTCCATCGGCGATCACTTCGGCTTTACCGATTTCCAACAATTGTGGGGCGGCTTTAACAGGCGTGCCTTTGATGACACCGCGTGGATAACGGATGGCAGATGGACCCGCATCGTAATGCGCCATGGTATGGAGCATGTCCACGAATTCGTCCTCATCTTTTGGCTGCATGTGGATTATGCTAGGAATATGGCGCAAGTAGCCGATATCAAAAAGACCGTGGTGTGTTGGGCCATCATCACCTGATAGGCCGCCGCGATCCATGCACAATCTAACAGGCAAACCTTGCAGTGCCATGTCATGAATGATCATGTCGTAGGCACGCTGCATAAACGTCGAATAAATAGCGAGGAATGGACGGAAGCCTTCAGTAGCTAGGCCACAAGCAAAAAGCGCAGCATGTTCTTCCGCGATACCGACATCGAAGTAGCGGTCCGGCAGTTCTTTCTTGAAAATTTCCAATTTCGTCCCGCCCGGCATGGCTGCGGTGATCGCGACGATCTTCGGATCTCTTTTCGCGAAATCAGTGACTGCGCGACCGAACAAATCGGAACAGGTAGGAGTGGCGGTGGAATCGGTGGAGCCGTCCTCGATTTTATAAGTTCCGAGACCGTGAAATTTCCCTGGATTGTCGAGAGCAGGCTGGTAGCCACGACCTTTTTCCGTAATGATATGAAGGACGACTGGCTCTTGTAGCGTCTTGAGATGCTCGAACGTGCGAATGAGCAGCGGCAAGTCATGGCCATCAATCGGCCCGAAATAACGCATCCCAAATTTTTCAAAAAGAACGTTCTGAAAAAGCAAATTTTTTGCTCCTTCTTCCACTTTGTGAGCGAGATTTCTCACTGCCTTCCCCGCGATTTTTTCGACAAAGTCAGCAGCTTGGCGACGAACTGCAGCGTAGGTGGAGTGCGTTTGCAGTGCATTGAAATAGCGAGCAATGGCACCGACGTTTTTGTCGATCGACCATTCATTGTCATTCAGGACGACGATGAACTTCTTAGTCGTTTCGGCGATGTTGTTCAGTGCTTCGAGTGTCGGGCCGCAAGTAAAAGCAGCGTCACCAGCCACGGCAACGACGTGATGATTTCCACCAGCTAGATCACGGGCCGCTGCCATCCCGAGCGCCGCAGAAAGTGCTGTCCCTGCGTGGCCTGCGCCGTAAGAATCATGCTCAGATTCTGTGCGGAGCAGGAAGCCATTGAGACCTTTATAAGTGCGGATGGTATGGATTTGATTCGCCCGGCCAGTGAGTATTTTGTGGACGTAGCCTTGATGGGAAACATCAAAAACGAATTTATCCTCCGGAGTGGAAAAAACGCGGTGCATGGCGACACTCAGTTCCACTACGCCTAGATTCGGGCCGAGGTGTCCGCCGGTTTTCGATAGACAGTCGATCAGGGTATGCCGGATCTCCGCAGCCAATTTTGGCAAATCTTCATCCGCGATTTTTTTAACATCTGCTGGCGATTGAATCGATGAAAGCAGCGGGCCGAGAGAAGGGCAGTTAGAAGAGGCGGATGTCATTATCGTCGTCGGAATCGTCCGAAAGAGCCTCATGATTAGCTGCTTCAGAATTCGCATCCAGTGCAATCTCGTTTTGATTGCGAAGTGTGATTAACTCGATCCTACCACGGGCCGATTGCAAAATGGATTCGCAGCGGCTCAAAAGTGCAGCGCCTTTTTCGTAATGGGTGACGAGTTCTTCCAGCGGGAGATTTTCATGCTCCATCGCTTCCACAATCGCTTCCAGCCCAGCGAGAGCTTCTTCAAATGAAGGTGAAAGGGAGACTTCTTCCTCCATGGTCGGTTTGCGGCGGGCCATGATTAACGAGTAGTTTCGGTGACACGAATTGGGCGATCACTATAATACAACATATCCGCGCCGAGAAGCGACATGGGGTATGGATAGCGTTTCACGGCCGCGGAGACTTTTGTCCTGGACCCGATCACCCGGCCCTCCCCTGCGGATAATTGTTGGATTTTCGCCTCGAAAACCAGTGGTGCAAACTCGTCGTATTGTGCGATCGTTTTGCTCATCGGTTCAGAGCTGTGAGATACCGGGGAAATGACGATACCAGCAGCAGGAGTTTCCATGCTGGCTGCTGCGTTTTCGATTTTCTCAAACCCAGCGAGATCCGTGGGTAACCAGACGCTAATGCGATCACCATACCATGCAACTGCCCACGGTTGATCTGCAAAGGTGGTTTGCTTTTCGGTCACCCAGCCTTTTAGGCCCGTTTGATCACTGGCAAAAGCAGGCGCGAAATAAGGTGGCCAGTGTGGAACGCCGCCTGTATCGGAAGTTCTGATGCCGATCATGATCTTATTCTGCAGAGTGAAAATCATGGGCAGAGCGCAAACCCCAACCACCACGATATGATGAACATTTCGCAAAACCTGATTCGAGGAAACAAAATCAAGGCGGCTCCACATGATCGAAACGAATGCTAAACCGTAAGCAGCCATGATCGGAGCAAACAACAAGTGCAATTGATTCGGGTCCAACGCCTCTGTCGAAACACCAAAAATCGAAAGGCCGAAGGCCGTGCTCAACCACATTAAAAGAATCGCCCAGCGGAAATTGGCGATCGCTGGCCTTTTAAATGGATGGAGCAAGGCTAGGAAAAATAGCGGTGCGATGACGATGCCAGCTAAAAGCGGGATAATCTCAGAGACCTGCAAAAGAACCGTCCGCAGTGTTTTTCCGACAATACCATCGATCTCTAGAGAAACGTTAGAAATATCAGAACTCCGCATTACAAATGATTCCGAATTCCCCCCCAAACCATTGTAGAGAGTCAAAAATGCCGTCCCGAAAGGCGAATCGGTGATCATTTGATTCCGCAGCATAATTCCAATCGCAGGCACCAGTAGGATCAATAAAACCACGACACCAACCAATCCACGCGGACGAAGCGCCACCGAAACATAAATGATGTATCCCAGCGCGATCCACACCGTCATCCAGTGAGTCAGCGCGAGGAGAGTGAAAAACACTCCTGCGATCGCCGCTGGACCGAGCGCTCCTTTTCCTTCTGCGTTCACTTCCACCGCACGATAGGCAAAATAGAGTCCGCAGGAAAATAACAGCAACATGAGCATTTGCGGCAATCCGCTGAGAGAATAACTCCAAAAAATCTCACAAAATAGCATTAGCAGCGCACAGACTCCTGCGATTTTCGCATCAAATATCCTAGAAATCAGTAGGTAATTCACCCCAATTGCCAGCAGAAAACATACAGTACAGACTGTCGCCACGATACGATCCAGCGGGTAAATCATCTCCTTTTCGCCAATCTTCCACGCATCTGGTTTATCCGCTCCAATGATTTTAAAAACAGCCGCGTTCAGAATCGGATTGAGCGGAGAATGGTAGGTGTCTTCAAAACCCAAAAACGAAACCGAGCGCCCTTGTGCAGTCACCGCTTGGCTGTAAGCGATCGGGCGGATCATCTTGGTCGTAAACCCAGAGCCACGCGAGATTTCCCGGGCGATCTGCGCCTGATCCATCGCATGCGGAGCATTCAATCCGCGAAATAAAACCATCAGATTTGCGAGTGTCAGAGCGATTAAAATCACGAAAAACAAACTGCGGCGGATGAAGATGCCTGTATCGAGCCGGGATGGAGTATTACTCATGTGAAATGTAGATGATATAAATCGCTGAAATTTAGATACCCAGATCCTTCAACTTGCGCTGAAGCGTTCTGCGGCTGATTCCTAGCAATTCCGCAGCATGAGTGCGATTTTCTCCAGCGATGGAGAGCGCGTTGCGGATTGCGTTGGTTTCGAGCGCATGCAAGTTGAATTCAGACGATGCAGCAAGGGCGATTTTCTCGGATGTTGCGGATTCCGTCAGCGGAAGACCTTTAAAATAGAGAAATTGCGGTAAGTGGCGGGCTTCTATGACGGAATCGTTACACATCACCACGCCGTGTTCGATGGCAGTTCGTAACTCACGGACATTTCCCGGCCAGTTGTAATCTAGCAGTAATCGCATCGCCTCATCGCTCAATGGCTTCACTGGGCGATCATTCTCCTTCGCAAATTCTTGGAGAAAACTGTTTGCCAGCAACACAATATCCTCGCGCCGAGTATTTAGCGGCGGCATTTCCACTTTTACCACATTCAGACGGAAATAGAGATCCTCCCGGAAAGTTCCTTTTGCGACCAGCTCCTTCAAGTTCTTATTCGTCGCGGCGATCACTCGCACATCGACTTTGATCGGTGAATTTGACCCGACACGCTCCAATGTCCGTTCTGACAAAATACGTAGAAGTTTCACCTGCGTCGCAGCATCGATTTCCCCAATTTCATCTAGGAAAAGCGTGCCGCCATCGGCCTGCTCGAATCTCCCGATCCGTCGCTGAGCAGCACCGGTGAATGCGCCTTTTTCATGACCGAATAACTCGCTTTCCAACAGCTGCGGCGAGAGCGCGGCGCAATGCACGATCACCATTTTCGCCGCTGGGCGTCCCGATAAATGATGCAGTGTGTGAGCCACGACTTCTTTGCCTGTCCCGGATTCTCCTTCGATGAGCACTGTCGCCCGTGTCGGTGCGACTTGATGAATCAATTCAGAGACTTTCTGAATCGCTGCCGATTTCCCGATCAACCGGTCCAGTTTGTGAGATTTTTTGACCTGTTGGGTCAGTTGCTGATTCTCCGTCTCCAGTGTCCGATTCCGGAGCGCGCGCTTCAGTAGCATTTCCACTTCATCCAGATTCAGCGGCTTTGTGACAAAATGCCATGCACCGCGGCGCATCGCCTCCACCGCCGTATCGACTGAGCCATAGGCCGTCATCATGATCGCCACTGGCGGCTCGGGTAGCGCGAGTGCGGCGTCTAGCAAATCCATCCCGGAGTCGCCACCCAACCGCAAATCGGTTAATAAAAGCTTGATCGGCTCCGACTTTAAATCGCGAGCGCCTCCGTCGTTCCGGCTGCCGTGTAGACGTCGAAATCATCTTCTAACGCACTGCGTAATCCCTCCCGAGTCGCGCGTTCATCTTCTACAATGAGTAAAGTGGGAAGCATCGTTTTAAAATAGTTTTAAAGATCAATCACAGACAATGGCGGCCCCAAAAGCCTAACAGGGCGATCCGTATGAGGCAGATGAATCAAAACCCGGGTCCCCTCGCCTTCTTCACTTTCGATCGCGATCTCCCCACCGTGCTCCCGGATGATGCGGCGGACGATCAGCAGGCCCAGGCCAGAGCCGGAAGACTTCGTCGTGCGATAAGGCTCGAAAATCGCTCCCATGTGCTCAGGAGAAATTCCCTTGCCGTTGTCTTCGATGGAAATGATAAAGTTGAAATCATTCACTCGCGTGCGAATCACAATTTTCCCCGTGTCTGCGGGAACTGCTTGGTAGGCATTGCGAATCAGATTGTAAAATACCTGCTGGAATTGTCCTGGGTCGATCATCGCTGGCGGGAGCGATTCTGCCAAATCCAGTCGCACTGCGATTTCCCGCGAAGCAATTTCTGGCTCTAGCAGCCGCAGTGTTTCATTTAAAATCGCGTGTAAATCCTGTTTCTCCCGATGCGGCACCGTCGGACGAACCGCATTCAGAAACTGCTTCAAGATCATATCCCAGCCGCTGAATCTCCTCCCCGTGCGACCGAGAGATTTTCCTCTAGTGGCTTGCGATCTCCGGCGCACTTCCGCAATTTTCTCCCCAGAAGCTGCAAATGAATATCCAGAGAGTTCAGTGGATTCCCGATCTCATGAGCCACACCGGCGGCCAACAAAGTCAGCGCGTTGAGACGCTCCGACTCCAGCGTTTCCTCCGCCTCCGCTTTGGTAGTCGTTAAATCCCGAATCAACATCACATAGCCCAGCGGAGCTTCCGGCTTTTCCGCATCGTCAATCGGCGCCAGATAGAAATTTAAATAGCGATGCTCCGGGTAAAATACCTCCAGATCCCGGCTAATCGTCCGCCCCGGCTTCCCTAAAACTGCCCAGTCCAGCCCACGGATTTGCGTGGAAATCACCTCTCCCACCGCCCGCTCTGGATCAAGCCCGAAAAACTGGCAAGCCGCCGGATTTAAAAAATCAATCGCTCCCGTGGGGTCCACAAGGATCACGCCTTCATGCAACGCCTGAAAAACTTTCTCTAAAAAGCCCTTCTCCCGGATCAGCCGCGTCACGATCTGCTGCACTTCTCCCGGGATTACACGATCTAGTCGAGTCACCAGTTTCTCAAAAAAGCCAGATTTCACGGATAAACCATTGCGTGTTAGGAGTTTTCAGTGTTCAGGTCAGCCATGGAAAATTTACTCATCGTATTTTGCACCTTCCCAGACGCCGACTCGGCGCGACAAATTGGCACACTGCTTGTTGAAAAGCAACTCGCAGCATGCGTCAATCTTCTCCCTGCCGTGGAGTCGATTTATCGCTGGGAAGGAAACATTGAAACCTCCACCGAAATCCTCGCGATTTACAAAACCACTGAAGCCGTATTTCCCGAATTTGAGAAATCTCTCTCAGAAATTCATCCTTACCAAGTCCCAGAAATCATCGCCCTAGAACCCACCCAAGTCGCCGAAAAATACCGCGCCTGGGTGGTGGATCAGACAAATGCCTAATCACGCCCTAGCTGGTGGGTGCCGATGATTTTGCGAACTTCACCTCAAAAGAATAGCCGTGTGCATCATTCAAACGAACGCTCACAGCATCGAAATAATCCCGCGCATGGCCTAAACGAACGCTCACAGCATCGAAATAACCACGCGCACCGGTGCAATCGCAGCGTACACCAGCGAAATCGCCGCTGACACGAATGAAATGAGGGCTGAATCTGGCTTCCTAATCAAAAACTCTAATGAATACTACTCAAAATGAGCTGCTTATAGAAAGCTAATCTAGAGTCTGTCCCAAAACGGCGATTTTTCGGAACAGCTCTTGCAGCATGTTCAAATGATTGTGTATCGAGCGTCAATCTAGCCAAATTCGG
>JAAURL010000058.1 GCA_012032235.1 Akkermansiaceae bacterium
GCTGCGTCGAACCTGGGACGTCGAGTCATTTGATGAACGCCGCAGGGAAAACCATTCAAGCAGGCTTTGGCCGGTGAGCTGGCTGCAGCCGAACATTTGTTAATTTTGTGCGGTCATTATGAGGGGGTGGATCATCGAGTGATCGAAGCTCTGGTGGACCTAGAAATTTCGATTGGCGACTATGTTTTGACCAATGGAGCATTAGCTGCGGCGGTTTTATGTGATGCGGTGATCAGGCTTCTGCCCGGGGTGCTGGGAGATGAGCGCTCAGCGCTTGATGAGTCTTTTGCTGATCCGTCGCGGTTGGAGGCACCTGCCTACACCAGGCCGATTGAGTTTCGTGGGATGGCGGTGCCGGAAGTCTTGATTTCAGGAAATCACGCGAAAATTGCGGAGTGGAAAAACGCGAGAGCTTTGGCGCGGACTCGGGAAAATCGCCCAGATTTATTATCAATGATCGCACCATAAGTGGAAATTTCGTTTCCAAGCAAAATTTCGTTTTCCGATTTTAAATTCATGCCAGCTCGCGCTCGTGAAAGTGAAAGCGGCTAGCAAAGTGATTGAAAGCGATCTGCCTCGTGTGGAGCCTGCCACGATTGAGGATTTATCGGCACTCACCGAGCTAGTGATGAATCTTTTCTCCTTGTCCGGGGATTTCTCTCCAGATCGTGAAGTGCAGCAACGCGGATTGCAGCTGATTCTGGAGCAGCCCAGCCGCGGTCGGATCTTTGTGGTTAGGAATCAAAATCAAATTTTCGGCATGGTGAATTTATTGTTCACCATTTCAACGGCCAGAGGCGGTTTTGTGATCTTGATGGAAGACGTCGTCATTCACCCAGATCATCGCGGCCAAGGCTACGGAACGATGCTGGTGGATTACGTCGTCGATTTCGCCAAAAAGAAGCATTTCAAACGCATCACGTTGTTAACGGACCGGATCAGCGCGGAATCGCAGGGATTTTTCACCAAAATGGGATTTGATTATTCAAATATGATACCGATGCGCCGGATCATTGATTGATTTTCGGATCATCGGTCGCACTTTGCCAGCATGTCCACACCGGATCTTAAAGCGAAGCTCCGTGAGCTGCCCCATCAGCCTGGCGTCTATCTAATGAAAGATCGACTCGGCTCGATCATTTACGTTGGCAAGGCCCGTGATCTAAAGCGCCGCGTCTCATCCTATTTTATGCCGTCGCAGAAAATGCGGGCGAATTTAAAAACGCGAGCACTCATCGATTCGATTCTCGATTTTGATTTCCACGTGGTTCGTAACGAGGAGGAATCACTGCTGTTAGAGGGAAAGTTGATTAAAGAATATCGCCCGCGTTACAACATTGCCTTTCGCGATGATAAGCGATTTCTGTTAGTTAAAATCCGGCTAACAGATCCTTGGCCGGCTTTCCGGACGACGCGAGTGAAAAAGGACGACAGCTCCCGCTACTTCGGGCCGTTTCCACATTCTGGCGCGCTACGGGGCACCTTGGAATGGCTGAACCGCTCCTTCGGTCTGCGTGTCTGCCGCGCGAGCGATCCGGGAGAAATCGATTACAAACACTGCAACGCCGACGTCATCCGCAACTGCGCCGCGCCGTGCATCGGCCGGATCTCGCGAGATGCGTATCTTGAAAAAATCGAAGAAGCCTGCCGTGTGTTAGAAGGAAAAGGTAGGCGCGAAGTTTTCGATTCACTGCGTGCCGAAATGATGACCGCGGCAGAAAATCTCGATTTCGAAAAGGCTGCGAGTTTCCGCGACATTCTCCAAAATGTTGAAAAAACCCTGAGCCCGACTCGCCAATTTCGTGGGCGAGGCATTCAGACGACTGTCAATCCGATAGAGGATCTCGCAGAGCTGGGAGAAAAACTCCGCCTATCAGGGCCGCCGCGAGTGATGGAGTGTTTCGACATTTCTAACGTTTCCTCCAACCACATCGTCGCCTCCATGGTGCGCTTTACCGATGGCAAGCCAGACAATCAAAACTACCGCCGCTACCGGATTCAGACGGTGGAAGGGCAGGATGATTTTGCCTCCATGGCAGAAGTCATACGCCGTCGGTATTCACGAATTTTGTTAGAAAATCATGAGGCAAATCCCGATTCAGAATTTTCCCAAGAAAATGTCATCGATGCGCAACGCCGCCTAGCGCGGGAGGGAAAAGCAAAAATCATTCTCCCGGATCTAGTCATCGTGGATGGCGGAAAAGGCCAGCTGGGCATGGCAGTGCGGGAACTCAATGCGCTAGGCTTGCACGAACTCCCCATCATCGGCCTAGCGAAACGCCGCGAAGAAGTCTTCGTCCCTGGTGAGAGCGATCCCATCTTGATTCCGCATGATCGCGGCGCGTTGAAACTCCTCCAACGCATCCGTGACGAAGCCCACCGCTTTGCCAATGGCTACAACGCGCTCCTTTACCGCCGCCGGATGAAAGAAAGCGTGCTGGATGAATGTCCCGGAATGACCCAGAGCAAAAAGCGAGTCCTACTCGAAAAATACGGCAGTGTCACCCGCCTGAAAAAAGCCGACGCCGCAGAAATGGCGACGATCCCGCACATTTCCCTAAAGCTCGCGATCAACGTGTTAGAATTTTTAAGAAACGCGGAATAGTTCTTTACCCATGCATGTGGTGAAAGAGGGGATGCGGCTGCGATCATGCATCGCTGATGCTCTTCACATTGAATCCGCGCTCCCGTGAAGGAGCGACCCGATCAGGCTATCAGCCTCCCAAGCCATTACACCGTTTCAATCCGCGCTCCCGTGAAGGAGCGACCATGGGAGCGTTGACTCTCGCATGGGTAAGAGTTTAGCGGGGCGTTTCCGCGAACCGCAAGTTTTGTTGATGTCAAAGAACGATTTGCCAAGGAAACCCTCGACGCGAGCGCTTGGGGTTCGCGGCGCGGTTTCTGGGCTAGAGAATGAGTGGGGCGGAGATGTCGTAGTCGTCATTTTGTCCGTGGTGCTCGACTTTCTTGTGCCAGTTTTTCCCGAGGTGGTAAAGGCGGATGCTGTCCGTGGTGGGATCGATGATTTCTAGCAGTTTTCCACGAAATTCGACTAGTTGTCCGGGATCGACCAGGCACTCGAAGACGGAGTTTTGCACGCGTTGGCCGTAGTCGAGGCAGGTTTTGGCGACGTGGCGTAATCTTTTTCTTCCAGCGGGCGTAGTGGTGGAAACGTCGTAGGTGACGAGGATGTACATGTGGTGTGTTACTTTGTTAGATAGGCGGGGTAGGCATCGAGGTCTCCGCGGAGATGGCGGGCGAGGAGACGGGCTTGAATGTGGGGCAGGAGGCCAAGGGTGATGGTTTCTTCCAACAGAGGATGGGTGAGGGTGTCTTGTTTCTTTTCCTGCCAGGCTTGGAGGACTTTTTTACGGGAGTCGTCTTTGAGCTGCACGGCGCCGGATTCTTGGATGGTGAAATCATGGGCGGTGATTTGGTTGCGGTTGATCAGGGAAATGGCGAGTCGATCGGCGAGGATGGGGCGGAATTCTTCCATGAGATCGAGGGCGAGTGAGGCTCTGCCGGGGCGGGGTTGGTGGAGGAAGCCGGATTGTGGATCGAGTCCGCAGCTTTCGCAGGCGGAGCGGCAATCATGGGCGAGGACGGCGTAGAGAAAGGAGAGTAGGGCATTGGTGCGGTCTAGCGGCGGGCGTTTGCTGCGGCCATGGATGTGAAAAGCGGGGTCATCGGTGGTGAGGAGATGATTGAAGCTGGCCCAATAGGTGACGGCGGCATCGCCTTCGATCCCGCGAAGGGAATCGAGCGATGTAGCGTGTTCGGCGGCTTTGATGCGGGTGGCGAGGGCGTCCACGGCACGCTGAAGGGATTCCGCTCTCACGGCATTTTTTGCTCCGTGGTCACGGGCGGCTCTTTGGAGGATGGCGCGAGTGTTGTAGAGCTTGGCCTGGATCATGTTGCGGGCGATGTCGAGGGCGGCGGGCTCGTGTTCGGCACGCCGGTATTGTTCGCGCCGTAGTAGAATATTCCCCGAAACACCGCCGTAGGAGGAGGCGAGAAATTTCCGAATGGCGAGAGAAAGGATAAGGCGACACCGTGTTCGTGGCAGGCCGCCATGAGAGCGGCGGAGGCGGTGTTGTCCCAGCCAAATGAGACGATGCCATCGAGATTATGCAAAGGCACGCGGAGCTTGCTCAGTCCTTCGTGGCGTACTTCCACGGCAGCACCATCCTTGCGCAGATAGGCTCCTTCTAGTGTGACGAAGAGGGTGTTAAGGTGTGTTTTCATCAACGGCGTTCAGAGTTGTGGATTGGTTGCTAGGGATTCTTGAAACCAGCGTTTCGCGCCGCGTTTCAGCCGCAGGGCACCGGGCATGCAGAGATCGATGAGTGAGCAGGCATCGCAGCGTTTGCGGAGATAATCGGCGGTGGGAGTTTCGTTGTTAGAAAACAAAGCAGTGGTTTGTGAGATGATGGAAAGTGTTAGGTCACGTATTTCTTCATCGAGCGCGATGGCGGTGCGGCGCTTGGTTTTGCCGTAGTAAATGTGTCCTTCTGGGATGTGAGTTTGAAACATTTCTTCTAGGCAAATCGCTTGGGCGCAGACCTGCACTTCGTCAGCACGGTGGCTCTTGGGCTTGCCGCGTTTGTATTCTACGGGGGTGAGAATTCCGCTCGGTGAACGCTCGACGATGTCGCAGATGCCGTTGAGATTGTATGTCTCGGAACTCACATGCAGGTGCCGTAAAATGGTCCCGCTGGCACGGTGTTCGTCCGGTCCCTCGTTCGCTTTTTTATGAAGCAGCTGGCCTTCTGCAGTGAACTGATTTTCCGCCCAGACTTGCTCATTGTGGATCAAGGCACATTGCCTCGGGCAGAAGAGATAATGCTGCAAGGCCGAGAGCGGGATGGATTTGGGGTCTCTGGAATGAGCGGGCATGGATTGCCAAATGGGTATTTAAAAGGTGAATTGACCGCATGCACTTTTAAATTTATTGTGCATGCATGACGCAGGTGACGGTTAGGAACATAGACGATGAGTGGGTAACAAAGGCGAAAGTGGAGGCAGCGGCTCGAAAAGTATCGATGAATTTCGTTTTGAGGGAAGCCATCGGTCGTGGCCTAGGGGTAAAACCTGCCGGGAAGACCAATGGGCTTGAGAAATTTACCGCAAGTATGCCCTTCGAGTCAGAAGAGGAGAGGAAACAGTGGGATGCGCACATGACAGACTGCGGAAGAGTTGACCCACTGGATTGGCAATGACTGTTGTTCTTGATACCAATGCCTACTCGGAGTGGGTGCGCGATGGACTGTGGGCTGAGGAGATCGAGACGGCCACATTGCTGGTGATTCCTGCGCCAGTTTTGGGCGAGCTGCGAGACGGTTTTCTGAAGGGAACAAGGGCTGCAATGAATGAGAAAGTCCTCAGCGCTTTGCTGGAAAGCACCATGGTTGCAGTAGCAAGCATTGGTGAGAGCACGACTCATCACTATGCGCGCTTTAAAAATGAGCTGCGGAAAATGGGCAAGCCTATTCCAACTAATGACATTTGGATTGCCGCAATCGCCCATGAAGTGGGCGGAATATTGCTCACGAGCGACGCGCATTTTAAATACTTGCCACAAGTGAAAACCAAGCTGCGTTAAGGTAAGTGCGATTGTTTGGGAAGATTGCCATGAGCCCGATAGCGGGATGGATTTGGGATCTCTGGAATGGGCGGGCATGGATTGATCAATCCGGTTCTTCCTGCACGATACTTTCGATTTCCGAGGGCGTGAACTCCAGTCCCCTGAGCCGGAAAATCGGTGGGTCAGTTGGCTTTTTGCCTAAATCAGATCGTAATTCCAAGATGCCAACGAGTGGCTTGGCATGATCAATCAGTGAAACTCGGACGCGTCGGCTGAGGATCACTCCCCAACGGGATTCAAGGGCGCTTTTTTTCGCATCTAACTCCTCACGCCACCTGCGGTAACCGTCTTCCGTGCCCTTCGCGTCGAAGTTGAATTGCCCTTGGTCGAAGTTCATACGGTTTCAGACAAATGGATTAACGACCAGCACGCCCTCGATGATCTGGCCATGCTGGAGATTCTCCGAATACAAGACCTCGCAATGGCTCTCAATCGCCGCCGCGAGGATGAGAGCATCCCAGTGGGATAAGCCGTAGCGATCATGAATTTCCAATGCTGATAGATAGATGCTGGCGGTGATGGCTGTAACTTCGAATAGCAAAAAAGAGTCGATCCAGCCGCGCTCTCTATCTTTGGGAAGCCCGAGCTTGTTGGGTTTCCTTGCGTTTGCGGTGAACTCGTTGAGCACTTGGACCGAGAGGTGTAAGTGCTCACATTGCAATACCTCTCTGGCGATGGTTGTTTTACGCGGCGTGGGAAGCGTTTCCTCCGCTGCATAAATCAAAATATTACTATCAACGAAGGCGTTCGGCATAAATTTCTTCGCGGCTCATGGGTATCATGGGTTCACCGCGAGGCGTGGCATTACGGTCTGCCTCTGCGAACATCTTTTTTAGGGAGGCGATTCTGCGTGCTTCTCTGCTTTCCGCTTCGTCCTCCTTCGAGAGAAATTCTCGCACCATCGCGCTCACAGAAGTTCCTTGGTTGGCGGCACGGATGCGAGCCTTGCGATACGTTTCATCGTCGATTTTCACGGTGATGTTTCTCATGACTGTGCTGCACAGTAACTGTGCGGGCTAAAATTGTCAACATCGCGGGACGAGCTGCCTAGCTGTGATTGGTGATGAGGATTTTGGCTGAATTCCCAAAGCCTCACGACTCTTCCTCATGGTCTGGATACTGCACCGGAGCCTCTCCCGAGGTGCTGAGGATCTTTGGTTTCTTAAACGGTTTCTCCTCTTTTTCCGCAGTGCAATGCACCAGAAAAAGCCAATCATCGCCGTAGTCGAAGAGAAAAATCATCTTCTTCTTGGGCTGAAACACCTCGCCGATCAAGGTGTTCTGCACGCTCCCTTCTTCGGATTCATCATCTTCATCCGCGAGCAGCGAGTAACGCTCCTTGCTTCTGTATGGGTTTTTCAAATCATCATAAAACCCAAAAGCATGATCCGCCTCGAACCCAACAGCTTCGAGTATGGTATAAGCAAGATGTTCCAACGTATGATTCGCCGCTAGCTGCAGCTCGGCATTCCAGCCTCCATGAGTGATTTTGAAGAGTAGGGATTTCATGTGGTTCAATTCTTGTTCCGCTCCGTTAAAATTTGCAGCCAACGTTCTGAAGGCACGAACACAGGATTTTCATAAGGAGAAACTGCATCGTCCCACGCCCACCAACCGCTCGCGATCTCGGAGAGAATGCGAAGTTCCCTACCGAGAGAAACGCGAGATTGCTCTCTGGGATCTGACGAGACCAAGTCTCCATATGCCCAAAGCTCAAATTCCAGATCCACTAACCAACTCGCACAGAAGAAATCCTCCGAATACTCCAACATTTTGTAACGAAGCAGCTCACGGGCTAGATCAGCGCGGGTTAGAGATGGTGTGGAGTCGGGCATGATGGTTTAGGCGATCAGAACCCTTCGATGACTTCAGGTGTGAGCTCCAACTCTTTTTCGTCTTTTGTGAATTTAAGAGTGGCTGCTGTGATCGTCTTTCCATCATCGGAAATATTGACACTCTGATGAACTTTTGCTGACGACACATCACCGCTTGCGCAACTATGTTGCCACCAGATTACTTTTTTTACTTCCATGCTTCCATCTGGACGAGCGGATGATGCATCGTTTTCAAAAAGCGTAGTTAAGATATTTTTAATCTTGTTAGCATCTGCATCGGAGAAACCTGTGAGGGTCGAAAGCTGATGGTTAATACTACCAAAGAAAACATAAGTGCCGTTGTCTACACGGTGTTTCATTCCGAATGTGTCACTAGTTTTATCATCAGCCTTTTTACCTGCTTTGGTGTTATCCTCAGAATTCGTGCTCTTAGTGATCTGTGAACTGGATACCGAAATGGGTGCTAGACTAAACGCAGGGTGTATTGAAACTGGTCCACGAATAGGAATGGAAACTCCTTCACCATCTCCTTTGCCTTTGCTAAAGGCGAAGACTTGACCGAATGCTCGTACATCAAACCACTTTTTACAAGATTTTTGTTTGAAATCCTTATCATTTGTTTTGATGCCAGAAGCGTCTACTCGTGACCGAATACTGGTGCAATCGTCGAGTTTGTTATCATCTGATTGAATCAGAATTTCGTATCCATCGTTCTCTTTTTTATCTTTCACCCATTCATGCATGATGCGGTTACGAATTTTGCGTTTGATGCAAACATCAGACATTTCACCGATGCCTTCATAGGTTGTTCTGGGACGGTTGCCGTTGAGAGGATCGCCATTGGGGTTTGCGTTTTTGACCGTGAAAATCACAGCGAAGTCAATTTTGTTAGTAATGCTCATATCAATTATTTTGTGTATTTATTTAAGATTCGGTTTCCTCAGTTAATGACTCTTCAATTTCGATTATATCGGGATCTTTGGTCATCTTAGCATCTTCCCAAAGTTTTTTGCGAAGCGTGTGATAACCAATAAGAAATTCACCCGAAAGAGGATGATCTTGAGTATCTGTTCCGCTTTCAAAACGAGAGTAGGTATCATCAAGCAAGGACTTGAGTTTTTGATGAACAGATGGGCGATTATTTCTCAAGCGCGATAGGGATGGAGTCAATTGCAGTTCAATAGTGCGCCACGTTGAGTAAGGTCGCTCTGCAAAGCGTTGCATTAGCTTTGCAGCGTGGGTGTCACGTTTTTTCTTTCGCTAGATGAAGAGCCCTTTCTTCAATGTGTTCTCCAATTGCGAGCAAACTACCATAAAGATAATCTCTCGTGTTTCTTTTTGTTTCATAGT
Organism: Akkermansiaceae bacterium; assembly: GCA_012032235.1. Taxonomy (GTDB): domain Bacteria; phylum Verrucomicrobiota; class Verrucomicrobiia; order Verrucomicrobiales; family Akkermansiaceae; genus Luteolibacter. The sequence continues at coordinate 8,830 of JAAURL010000058.1, forward strand.
CCATGGTGTATTTTTTTTCTTTGTGTTGATGTCTGAAAAGTGCGCAAGCAATCCCAAGGATTTTACTGCGCTCCCAAAATTTTACTGAAACACCTTGGCACGCTCTCCGTACACAGCACTCAACCAGGTCTCGAGGAATTGGAACTGTATCTGCATCCATGATGCATGGAAGCAAACGGCCCACTGTTGCGCCTAGTAGCTTGTCTTTGGTGTCCAGCTTTTTGCCGTAGGCTGCTTGTGCAATGTCTCTAGGTGCGGGTGCTCCAACAAACTGCTTATTGATGCCAAAATATTGATTCCATACACATGATTGATGCCAATCACGTATCTTTTCAAGAAACTCGGAACCTTTGAGTTCTCGATAATAGCGAATCGCCATGCGACCCGGCGTAGCTGAGTCGATTGCCATGATTATGACTCGATTGGCCTCATCATCGGTGAACCTTCCTGCATAGCCGCTCATCATGCTATTGAGTTTTTCTGCGCATTGTTGTGCTGTATGAACTACAATAGGAGTTTTTGATTTTTTTGTTTTTTCTTAGATGCCTTATCCGCCATCTCCGCTTCAGTCTCATCTTCGTCAGATATGTCTGATGGAGAGATAAAAAGTTCAAAGGAGGATTTGATCGGATCAGGTGGCATGTCGCCCATAGTCGCCCACGTCACAATATTCAAATCTCCAAATCTGCGTCCCTGACGAGCTATCAGCCAGCGAAGCGCGCTGTGGGCTTTTTGAGTGATTTCGAAGCTCACACTGCAGGCTTCATTAGGATTTTCAAACTTACCTCTGTAGGTAAATCCTGATCCATCATTAGCCGATATTAGTTTCGCTTTGTCACCCGCGTTTCGTATTTTTGAAGGGTGTTGCAGTGCTAACGTAGAACTCCCTCCGGTGATCAAACATAAGCCGTTTATAGTTTCCTTGGTCGCATAGTAATCACTCCAAAGTTTCCAAAGAACTGGATCATGCTGCAGAGAGGAGCCTAAAGAATTCTTTGCTTCTACAGAAAATCGGATAAAGGCGTTTGCTTGCCATGGTTTCTGCTTTCCTTTTCCGTCCAAACCGCCAGGTAATAATTTAAATATTGGTGGTGCTGCCTCATTGTCTACCCACTTATTGAGAAGCTTATTTGTATCATCTAGGAAAAGGACTTTAGATGCGGCGCAATCCTTAATAAGTGTTCCCTTCTCCAAATAATCGAATACTGCTTTGAGTGCTGTGTAGTCTTCAGCTGATTGAATCCATTCACTTAGTTGCTTTTTGTAACTCACATAATCACATGATCCATCAGATCGCTCGCTGTAATCGCTTGCAACATATTCCAATTTATCATGCAAGGGATGTGGACACTGACCATTTGTTCTGCCGCTAGACGACTCGGTGCATGGGATTAGTGTTGGAGCATCATCTTTTTCAACTACCTTTGCAGATAGAAAGTTACCAGCCTCATCGAGAGTGATTTCAATGTGGGCATTTTGCATAGTATGGCAAATCGGCAGCAAGGGAGTAAGTGCGACTTCCTTGTTTTTCATTTTGCGCGTTTCGATTTTTCCAATCGCATCGCTACAATTTTCATACGTTTCCGCTAATCTTTGTAACCAGTTCATGGCTGTAACCCTTTCTCATGCAGAGTTACGTCGTCGAGACCACAGGATTTCGGTGGTTGAGGTATCATTTTTCGAATGAATTTTCTGACCAAGCGTGAATCGTCAACACGAGGAAAATCAATGATGCCATTGTTCATAACTGGTTGTGCGAAACGAGACCACAGTTCCTTGGTGCCGTTTTCATCGGGGTAGTCGAAACCATGAAACATAAATCCGTAGGCAATTTCATCACTGTGATCGTAGTAACCTTCTCCTGAACCGAAATCACAAGGCTCGACGTAGCCTTGACATTCACGACTTCCGAGGCAGATATCCCGTCTTCCTCCTTTTTCCAGCATCCGTAAAGCAATATTGAAATGCTTACCGTCCTGAAAATCGTCCTTCAAGTCTTGTCGATGGTGATTGAATTCGAAATGAGCCTGCACTTGATATTCCACATCAGCTAGGTAGGTATAAATTGACAAAGTATTATAGGGTGTCTGTGACTTTTTTGACGGATCTTTAGCAGACGGATAAATGCCACCATAATTTATCGGCTTCACATTTTTTGCTTCTGTCCGTATTCGTTTCATAACGCGAACGCGGTCGATGTGCCAGATCAGCGAGGGCTTCCAGTAAATCGATTTCGTGATTCCTTTGAGTGCTTCATAGGTCGGGATATGATACGTGCACTTCTCCCCACCAATCTTAGTAACTGGATCAGTGAAAAGAGCGTAACGCCCATAGACTTTATAAGTGATTGTGTTTTTCATATGATCTTTCTGCTAAGTGGAGAGAAACGCGAGTGATCCTGATTCATCCATCGTTACTCCATATGTTTCGGTGTAAAATCTGTCTTTGAGATAGTAAATTCCGGATTCTGGATACGTTTCGATGATTGCATTCAGACCTATCAGTTTGGCTTTGTCTGAGGAAAAAATATTCACTGAGTAGCGTTGAGCCTGTTTCAGTAGAGCACGCGTCGCAGCTGGCACGCGCTGCTTACTACAAAGCGATCCAATTAATTGATGAGCTTCGTCATTGTAAGGGGTAATGATTCCCTCTGTCGGAGCGTCAATGACTTCAAATCGGCTTCCAGCGCTGGCAAAGGATTGACGCATGAAAATGGGAGGAGAGGCATTATTGATGCGCTGGTATTCACTAACTGCTATTGCGTTTGTGGACAGTTGGGAGAGTAATGAATCGCCTTCGATTGGATAGTCCATGTCTCCAGAACGATCATAGAAATAAAGCTGATAATAGCGGTCAATCGCTTTGAGGCCGATGATGTCATTGTCAAATCTGGTAGGGTTGGCATGATATTCACGCAATATTCTTTCAGTCTTTTCCTGTGCGATTGTGATTTCAGGTAGGCTAGCAAGCTTTTCTTCGTTACAATTTAGGATGACAACTTCGCCAAATTGATCCATCTCGCCATTGCGATTACAGCGTCCTGCAGCTTGAGCGATCGAATCTATGCCGGCTAGAGAGCGGAAAACACATTCAAAACTTATATCTACCCCCGCCTCGATCAATTGAGTGCTGATGCAAACAACTTCCTTTTTTTTACGAAGCGATTCACGAATTTTTGATAAAATATCTTGTCTGTGAGCGGCGCACATACTGGTGCTGAGATGATAAATTTCTGTAGCTGCTGATTTACTTTTTGTAAGTTCTTCGAATACACGTCGAGCGACAGCCTTTGTGTTTACAACAACAAGAAGTCTTTTTTTGTTTTCTAACGCTTCTTTGACGATACCTGCAACTTCCATGCAGCTGTAACCCCCAATTCTAGATTGATCGATTACCTGCACGCGTTTGAGTCCTATAAAATGAGCATGAGCATTCGATATGATTTGAGCTGTATCGAAGTTTGTTTTTAAGGCTCCCTTCTTTTCGCAAACTTTGTCTAAGAGAGGTTGTGTAGCTGTGCAAAGAACGATTGTAGCACCGCACTGCTCCCGAAGAAAGTTTACCGATTGATTAAATAAATGTGTAACCTTAATGGGAAGGGCTTGTGGCTCATCGAAAATCAATACCGCATTTGCCAGGTTGTGCATTCGGCGTACGCACGTGTGCCAGATGCAAATAAGGATTCTAAGAACTGAACAGTCGATGTGAAGATAATAGGAGAGTCCCAGTTTTCACTGAGTAATCGATTTGACTCCGTATCAACATTTGGCGTAAGATTTGAATGATGTTCTAAAATTATATCCTTGCCTTCTGTAGCGAAGATTTCACGAACAGTTTTCGCATTCTGTTCTATGATGCTTGTGTAAGGAACGATATAAAAGATCCGGGATGAATCGTGTTTTTCCGCGTGATGGAGTGCAAAACGGAGACTCGCTAGAGTTTTGCCACCACCTGTTGGCACCGTAAGGTAAAACGTTTGCTTATTTCTAGCTGCTGCCTTTCTACATGCATTTGAAATATCCTCACGTATCGAATCAACATGGCTGGAATTATCGAATTTACCAAGATGATGCTCGAGGTGGTTTATTAGTGATTTCCATTCAGTTGAATGACTTATCTCTCTACCTGCTGAATCAAGTCGATCCGCATCAACAAGGCAGCTAAGGAGGAATCTCGTCAGTAGACCAAAATGAAAAGCCAGTCCAATTTCCGCGCCAGCATTAGCCTCCGCAATCCTTCTGAATCGTTCTTGAAATTCACTTGCTGTCGTATCTAACAGCGATAAGAGCGAGCTCTGTTGTGAAGCCGATATTTTTTGCGTAACCTCCGTATAGAAAGTCTTGAGGTTTTCCTTTTCGACACGAGAAGTGAATATTGATTCTCCCTCTGGAGAGAGGCAATCGATTAGCCCTGAGTGGTGAGATACTATACACAGTGAAAGAATTTGGGCAGTGATTTCAGCGACCTTGTTGTTCTCTGATGTGTGTTTCCATATCCATTGAGCACCGGCTGTAGAATGATCAATTTTACCTTTCAAACGATCAGCATCTACAAAAGCTTCATCATTTGAATCAATCAAGAGCGTGGCTGACTTCAGATAATTTTGGAACGTCTCACTAAATTTTCCAAGGTCGTGTAGCAGCCCGATCAAGTGTCCGGATTCTGGTAAGCCCATAGAATTCGTAAATTGTTTTGTCAGTTCTCCAACATGATTCAAGTGATCACAAAGATGCTGAGAAGGGCGGGCAAGTGGCTCCGATTTTCTCATGGGTTGACCTTTAAGTGTGTAGGCGAAGAACGGCATTTTTTGGAAGAGAACATCGCCGCTACGGTTAGCTGCGTGATATAGATTCGATGTGGGAGAGGGTGAACTGGCGGTTACTTAGTTGGAAGAGGATATATTTTACTGGGGTGGGATGCTTGGATTCTTTTTGGCTTTAGGAAGTTGTTTGAAATTGGCTTTGGTGGAAATCTTGGTGCCGCTTTGGGATTCGAGTTCTCGGCGGGCATTGCCGGCGATGTTGCCTCCGGCTTTGGCGGCTTTTTGATTTTCGTTGAATCCTTGCGCGTCTTTTTTCTTGGCGATCTCGGTGGTGGAGGCCTCGCCCAACATTGTGAAGATGAGTTCGAGGTCGGTCATGTGGTCGCGGAGGTTTTCTTTAGGATTGGCCAGCGCTTTGAAGTCTTTGTATTCGGCAGGCGTCATGCCGAAGGTGGCTTTGCTGATTTCTGAGGTGAGGATGGCGTATTCCTTGCCTTCCTTGACGCCGCGTTTTTTCCACTCATCGGTGAGTTCATCGCGGACGGCGATGCCGCGTAGGCGTTTCTCGATCCATTCTTCGGAATAGCCTTTTTGTTCGTAAATGGCGCGGGTGCGTTTGGCGGCGAGTTCGGGGTTTTCGATTTCTTCGAGGCGTTCGTAACCGACTTTGGCAAGCCAGCGTTTGAAGGGTTCGGCTTTGGGGGATGGGATGGATTGAATAATTCTAAGTAGAGATTCGGTATTGGCTGCCTTGATTTGCCGTTTTTTGCCATCGGCAGCGATCATTTCTACTGGGGGACAATTTGTCTCCCAGTAGGAATTCAACTCAGGATCGCGTTTTCTGAGTTTTTTTAATGAACACTCTGACCACAATGACCCACCGAGGATTTGCTGTGACATATAGAGCACGCGAAATCCCATCCCTGCCTTTCATAGCGATGTTTGCGATTGTGTTTTAACTCTGTAGCCGCAACCTAATCAACAAATCGTGCAGGTCGGGTTTCGCGGAGGGTTTATCAGGCAAATGACTTTCCTCGCTTGCGGCTTCAAGTATTTGATATAGCCTTATGTACTCTCGCTAAGATAGTTGCTCGTATTTAATCGCCATGAGCGATCGCGATATATTGGGCGTTTCCCCTCACCTCGACTACTATGTCATCTAAATGCCAACAGCGAGGATTGAGGGTGAACACGCAGCATTCTGAGGCCAAAGCCATCGGCACTGTCAAAGGTCCAGGTGATCACGGCAACCAATATGTGTTTATTACCGCTGACACAGAACACATCAAAATAGGCGAATTTGTTTTCTATTGCTTAGTTCAACTGGGGGAAGACGCGCTCAATATTCTCGGCAAAATCTCGGCCTGCACCCTCGTCGATCACCTACCCGATCGCATGTTTGCCGACACTGAAATTGACCCCAGCACCATCGCCGCCCTGATTGGCTTCAAGCACGCTAGCCCTGAACTCTACGAAGTGGCTGTAGACGTGGTGGGATATTTTCATCCGAGCCTGGGGTTCATGAACCCCGCCAGTCCCCTGAACCAGGGGCGAAGGTGTACATGGCCCACGACGCCATGCTGCGCCAAGTCCTTAACAAAAAGCAGTCTGGTGAGGTGGGATCTGCCGCTAATTTGGTTCTCTGCTATTGCGG
>JAAURL010000059.1 GCA_012032235.1 Akkermansiaceae bacterium
ATTCCATTGCCTTCATGGCCGTGGTGATCTCAAGAAGCTCAGCGGTGATGGCGCCTTGACGAAGTTTGTTGTATTCCAGCGTGAGTTCTTTGATGAACTTCTTCGCGTTGTCAGTCGCGGATTTCATGGCGACCATTCGGGCAGAGTGCTCGGAAGCGCGGGCTTCGACGAGAGTCTGGAACACACGGAAATTCACATAGAGCGGCAGAATCGCGCTCAAGACATCTTCTGGCGAAGGCTCGAAGAGGAAATCGTTGGTGTCGGTATTATCACCTGCGTCTGTCGGTGGTTCGACTGGAAGCAGTTGCACCACTTCCGGCTGCTGGCTCATCGTATTGACGAAGCGGGTGTAAGCGATGGAAACTTTATCGTAGGTGCCATCTAAGAATTTTTTAGAAAGCAACGCTGCAATCGCACGAGCATCAGCGAATGGAACCGGATCTTTCACGGAGAAATCCGCAATAATGTTTTTGCTGAGTTTCTCCATCATCACACGCAACTTGCGACCGACGGTCACGTAGTCGGCAGTGTTTGAAGAATCATTGCGGACGGCACGGGCAAGGTTGGTATTGATCGCGCCGCAGAGGCCTTTGTCGGTGGAAATGATGAGGACCAATTCACGGCCACCCGTGCGTTTTTCTAACAATGGGTGAGTGGCTTCGCTAAATCCTTCGCTGATATCTTGGAGGACTCCATTGAGCTCCTTGGCATAGTCGCGGCCAGCCAGCGCCTGATCTTGCGCCTTTTTCATCTTGGCAGCAGCGACAAGCTGCATCGCACGAGTGATCTGTGCGGTGTTTTTGACCGACTTGATGCGTCGGCGGATGTCGCGGAGGTTGGCCATATTTTAAGAATGCTAGATAGGGAAAACGAAAAGGGCGGGCGGTTGACTTACTTCCAGGATTTTTTGAAATCCCCGATCGCTTGGCTGACAGCCTCGACCATTGCCTTGTCTTTTTTGAGGTCTGGCTTTTCGTTACGGATTTTGTCGAGAAGCTCACCTTTGCGGGTATTGAAGAAATCGCCAAGTCCATGCTGGAAGCGTTTCACATCGGAAACGGCGACATCGTCGAAGTAACCATTCTGCATCGCAAAGAGATAGATCGACTCCATTTCCATCGCCAGCGGGCTATATTGGTTTTGCTTGAAGAGCTCCACAATGCGAGCGCCGCGATCGAGTTTCTTCTTGGTGGAAGCATCGAGATCAGAGCCGAACTGGGCGAAGGCTTGTAGCTCGCGATATTGTGCGAGGTCGAGCTTGGTCGTTCCGGCAACGGACTTGATCGTCTTCGTTTGGCAGGCAGAACCCACGCGGGAAACGGAAAGACCGACGGAAATCGCAGGGCGGATGCCTTGATAGAAAAGGTCGGTTTCCAAATAGATCTGACCGTCGGTGATGGAAATCACGTTCGTCGGAATGTAGGCGGAAACGTCGCCAGCTTGCGTCTCGATAATCGGTAGCGCGGTGAGCGAGCCACCACCTGCAGACTCGGAAAGGCGGGCGGAACGCTCCAGCAAACGGCTGTGGAGATAGAAAACGTCACCTGGGTAAGCTTCGCGACCGGATGGGCGGCGGAGAATCAGCGACACCTGACGGTAAGCGACAGCGTGCTTGGAAAGGTCATCGAATACGATCAAGCAGTCTTTGCCTTGATCCATGAAGTACTCAGCAATCGCGCAACCAGCATACGGTGCGAGATATTGCATCGCCGCAGCATCGGAAGCCGAAGCTGAAACGATGGTCGTATACTCCATCGCGCCAGCATCTTCGAGAATTTTTTGCGTCCGGGCAACGTTGGAGAGTTTTTGGCCGATGGCGACGTAGATGCAATACATCGGCTTGTGGTTCTGGAGTTTGCCATTTTCCGCTGCTTTATTTTGCTGAGCTTGGGAAATGATGGTGTCCACCGCAATCGTGGTTTTCCCCGTGGAGCGGTCACCGATGATGAGTTCCCGCTGACCCCGACCCACTGGAATCATCGCGTCGATCGACATGATGCCGGTCTGCACAGGCACGGAAACTGATTTCCGTTTGATGATGCCTGGCGCGATTTTTCCATCGGATAGAAAGCCGAAGGAACAATGTCGCCTTTGCCATCCACGGCTGCACCGAGAGCGTTGACAACGCGGCCAAGAACGTTTTCGCCGACAGGAACGGAGAGGAGTTTGCCAGTCGTGCGGCACTCTGCGCCTTCTTTGATGGCAGTGTAATCACCTAGGAGAACCACACCGACTTCGCTTTCTTCTAGGTTCAGCGCCATGCCAGTCACTCCATTGCCGAAGTCGATCATCTCATTGAGCATCACATCGGAAAGTCCTTCCACTTTTGCCACGCCGTCACCGACGTTGCGGACCGTGCCGACGTTTGTTTTTGCGACGGACGAAGAAATGCCGGCGATTTGCTGTTCGAGTTCTTGGAGGATGCTGCTCATGACAAGGTTTCAGTTAAAATGATAGAAAAGGTTAGGAAATTAAAAAGCGGCGACGAGGCGTTCCAGGCGGCCTTGAACGGAACCGTCGAAAACATCATTACCGACGCGGATGCGGAGACCGCCTAAAAGAGTCGGCGTGACCTGATACTGGACCACCAAATCGGAACCGTATTGATTGGCTAGCCCGGCAACGACACGCTGGCGACTTTCATTGTCCAACTCCACCGCGCTTTCGATGGTAACTTGGCGGCGCTCTAGCTCTAAGCGGGTGAGGCGCTGGATGGCGGAAAGGATGCCTTGGTAATCACGGGGTTTTGATTCGATCAACTTCGCCACCACGTTGCGCAATTTTGCTTCATCGAAGCGGCCATTGGTCTGGCACAGGCCAAACAAGCGGCGGGCAGCGGCGGCAGCGGTTTTGGAAATTTTCATGTCAGGAAAAAGGAGCGGGAAATTACGCCTCGATCTTAGTAAGCGCGGCTTCGTTGATGCGCTTCTGGTCGTCATCTGTCAGGACTTTGCCCGTGACTTGAGAAGTCGTAGCAGCCACGAGACGGCCGAACTCACGCTTCAGCTCTGAGGAAATTCGCTCACGGTCTGCTTTAGCGGCAGCTTCAGCTTTCACTAAGATTTGTTGGGCGCTGGCGATCGCTTCTTGCGATTTCTGCTCAGAGAAAACCGCCGCACCATGCTTCGCGTCTTCGATCAAACGCGCCGCCTCTTGGTTCGCCTTGGAAATCGCAGCAGCGGTTGTTGCTTCCGACTCAGCAAGCTGCTTTTCGATCAGCTTCAATTTCTCCTCACCCGCAGCGATGCGACCACGACGCTCTTCTAGCATTTTCTGAACTGGCCCAAAAGCGAACTTTTTGAGAATGAAGATTACCAAAAAGAAGTTGACCACCTGCGCAATGAACAAAGCGGGATGCCAGCCGAAGGTATTCTTGATGCCTTCAAGCACTCCAGGTTGTTCAACAGTGGCAAGGCTAGCAGTCGATGCGAGCTCTGTAGCTGTAGCGAGCAAGGTGATCATGTTTTGAGAAAAGATTACTTAAAAAAGAAGAAAAGCTGCACACACCCGAAGTGGTGTGCGCAGCGATTAAGATTTAGAACGGCACTGCGAAAGCTGCGAGAATGAAGATACCTTCGATCAGAGCAGCAAGAATGATGGAAAGGACGAGGATCGGAGTGGCAGCACCTGGGTTACGACCCGTTGCTTCAGCGGCTTTAGAGCCGAGGATACCGATACCGAGACCACCACCGATGGCGGCGAGTGCGACTGCGAATGCTTTTGTGAACATATTCTTTAGTTACTAGTGTTGTTGGTGTTTTCCGTAGCCCCCACGTTCTTTGACATGGTCAGACTAGTGAAAGGATTAATGGTGCTCCTCGTCTCCGTGATCGCAGATCAGTTTGAGGAAAATCGCACAAAGAAGCGTGAAAACGAGAGCCTGCACAAAGCCGACGAGCAGCTCCATGAAGTAAAAAGGAAGCGCTGGCAAGAATGCCAAACTCTTTGGCACCAAATTCATCAAAGACTCCAAAGTCTGCTCGCCACCGTAGATATTTCCAAACAACCGGAAAGAAAGCGCCACCGGACGAATCGCGATAGAAATCACCTCCAAGACGCCGACAAACAAGAAAATCGGGATCATCATCAGCAACATGATGGATTTAAAATCTCCCTTGGGCGCGAAGATATGGGCAAAGAATCCCTTCAGACCATTTTCCGTCACTGCCCAATAAATCCAAAGCAACGCAAAGCTCAACGCCATCGCCGAAGTCATATTAAGATCCGCATTTGCCCCACGCAGCCACGGCAAGAAATTCTGATGACCATGCGCATCCTGCTGAGTCCAGCCCAATGTCCCCACTCCAGGAATGAGGCCCAAGTAGTTGCTCACCAAAATGAAAAAGAAAATCGAACCAAAGAACCAAAACGTCCTTTTCACCAGATGCGCCCCCATCAGCCCTTCTAGGAAACTATAAAGCGACTCGAATGCCCACTCCGCGAAATTTTGCAAACCCGCAGGCACCATCGACATCTTCTTCGTCGCCATGCGGCAAAAAAGAACGATCACGCCCACTGCGATCCAAACCATAATCATCGAGTTCGAAACCGGCAGCACATCGCTCAAGCGCTGTGCATTCAGTGGCAAGGCATGATGCCCGCCATCTCCCGCAGCCAAAGCTGGAGTGACGCTGAGCAGACTGAAAGCAAATGTGGAAAGGATAAATCGCATTCGGGAAATCCTGTGGCACAGGGCGCGGGGTGTATAAAGAACCATGGGCAAGTTCCGCAAGAGCTATTTGTGAAAATTTTCACAAGCTTTGTAAGTAGCTTGTTTTCAGACAGTTTATGAATTATTAAAATTCGATTTAAAGACTTACCTACGTGGATGAGGCAAAAATTCGTGGCATGGGAGATGGGGATTTCCCATGTCAGATGGAGCAATAAATTTTTCCGTGTGCATCCCACTTCACGCAGGGTGGCGAGAGCCGATGGGGCAAAAAGGGGTGACTGCATGGTTTCGCTTCGCTGCGTGTAGATTGATCTAAGGATGTAATGATCAGACGCTGGCGGCGCATATTGGAAAGGGGAAGAGCCGGCTTTTGAAATTTGTTAGGCGCGGGATCCCTTGGCAAGGAAAGCGAGTTTTTCCACAGTTTGGTGATCGATCTAACATTTAAAAAGTTAGACGACTTGCGGAGTTCATGGTCAAACCAGAATATGTTAGATGGATGGATCGCAATCGCTTTAGCCAACCGCCAACAATAGAATCCCTAACGAAGTCAAGCCGTGACTTCAGAAAAATCCTTGTAGTTTCAATGGGTTTTCTCTTGCCAAGAACCTCACTCATTCGCACAAACGTCGCGCCATGAATAAATCTGAATTGATTGATGCCATCCAAGCCGCCCTCGGAAAAGACGCCACCAAACGCGCTGCCGACGAAGCACTCGAAGCCGTTCTCTCTTCCATCGCCAAAGGCGTGAAGAAAGACAAGAAAGTCCAAATCATCGGATTCGGAACATTCGAAGTCAAAAAACGTGCTGCACGCCAAGGCCGTAACCCGAAAACGGGTGAAGCAATGAAAATCGCCGCCTCCAAGTCGGTTGGTTTCAAGCCTTCCTCTGTTCTCAAAGGCAGTCTGTAATTTGTTAGGGGATCTTGGTCCCCTGATATTTAAAACCCAAACCCAAAAAAACCAAAAAGCCCCGACCGTCATGGTTGGGGCTTCTTTTTTTGAGTCTCAAGTTTTAGGGCGTGTGGAAATCAGCTCCTTACAAATTGCCCGGACTCCTGCGACATGGGCCGCTACGCGATGAATGATCGCCGCGCTGCTGGGCGTTTCAAAAGTAAAGGAAAGTGGGCAGCCTCTCTTTGCCATGAAAATCGCTTCTGGCCAGTTTTCTGGGAAATCAGGTTCTGCGGGATGATAGATCCAGCCTGGAGCATCCACTTCATGACCATCGATTTCTGGCCCCACTTCTGGATCGAACCATGGCTTCACGGCATTCAGAATGGTTTCTACGCGGCCACTCGGATCGTTGTGCAAATCGATTTCATAAAAATAAAATCCGCGAGTTTCCCAATCTTCGTGCAGAGAAATGAAGAGGTCTGGCGTTTGCAATGAATCTAACCAAGCGGCGTGAGCGGCAATTTCTGAAGAACTGCGCTGGAGATAATCGCGATTGAGATCGATCCCCTCTGCATTTTCCCGCGTGCCTTTCAGAAGCCCCGATGGATTGAGAGCCGGACAGATCGACCAATGAGCAGATGAATCGAAAAAGCCCGCGGCCATTAATTCTAACAGTGCGGCTGGCCCTGCGGGTTCGTCACCATGAATGCCAGCAGACAGATAAATATGTGGACCATTTCCTGGTTTCTCCCAAGCGATCAATGCTCCAGCCTCTAGCGATAATAGAGTGGTGGCCTGAAAGCCCGCCGCATCAGCAGCAACACGGAAATCTTGTTCGGATTTTGACCAATCGAAAGCTGCATTCATTCGCAGCATTGTGAGATGCGCCGACTCATTGAAAAGCTCCGTGAAAAACGTCTGCATCGCGGCCCAAGAGCGGAGGTCTGCAGATTCATTATAGGCAGCTCCTACGCTGTGATCATTTCCCGCTTCTTTCTGGGTAAATGAGTGGACGGCACCACTGTATTTCACGAGCTGCCAATCCGCCTTTGCCGAGGTCATCTCATTTTCGAAATCAGCGACTTCAGCAGCTTTCACGTAGGGATCATCTGCACCGTGGAGAACGAGAATTTTGCAGGAACTTTCTCAATCTGGGCAGTCATTCCCGCTTGAGAATTCAGCCCACCGTGAAACGAAACCACACCCGCGATGTCTGCCCCGGCCCGGGCCATTTCTAAAACTCCAGTCCCACCGAAACAATAGCCAATCGCCGCGATCTTTTTGGGCTGCGTGCGCTCGTCCGTTTTTAAAACATCCAGCGCAGCCATCATCCTGGCACGAAAAAGCGCGCGATCCGATTTGTATTTTCCTGCTTCCGTTCCTGCTTCTGGCGGTTGCGGGCGGATGCCTTTGCCATAAATATCGGCAGCGAAGACATTGTAACCCATTTCCGCGAGCATTCGGCTGCGGCGTTTTTCATTTTCTGATAGGCCAGTCCATTGATGGATCACTAACACCGCGGGGCGCTTTCCAGAAAGCGCGTCATTGTAGACGTGAAACCCTTCCAGTGTGGTTCCAGCCTGCTCGTAAGTAACGGTCTTTTCCACCAATGCGGCTTGGGCGCTAGAAATGAGAGCAAGACCCAGAATGAATCGCGAAAGAAATTTCATATTCCAAATCCAAAGATGGAACGCTTCCTGAGTCAAACTGAGAAATAGAGATACAGAAAGCTGGCTGATTGCGCTTCAGACTTTTGGCAAATAGCCCAGCGATTGAGGGCGGCATTCCGGAGCCAACACGCCACGTTCCACCATCGGAAAAGGTTCCTGTTGCGGTGCCAGTTATCACACCCCCCCTTTTTGTCTATTGTCACACGCGCTGGGGTATTAAAAAACAAAATCCGTTCATTCCACGACGAAAATTTAGCGAATCCGTTTGGGGAATTTCGATAAACTTCTCGATTTGCGACGGTCATTCCTCTCACTATTTCTCCCACATGGCATCACGCACTGGGATTTTGCTCGTCGTTTCTGGTCCTTCCGGATCTGGGAAAACTACACTTTGTAGGAAACTAGCAGATGCGGGAGAAGCGCACTATTCCATTTCCTGCACCACTCGCGCGCCGCGCCCTGGGGAGAAAAATGGCGAGGACTATCATTTTTTATCGGTGGGAGATTTCGAAGAAAAAGTCGCCGCTGGAGAATTTCTCGAACACGCCACCGTGCATGGAAATCGATACGGCTCGCTGAAATCTGAGGTCATTTCCTATCTGGAAAATGGCACGGACGTCGTGATGGACATCGACATCCAAGGAGCCGAACAAGTCCGCTATTGTAACGATGAAGCCATCCAGCGGGCCTTCGTCGATCTCTTCGTGATGCCGCCGAGCGAGGAGGAGCTCTACGCCCGTCTCTCAGGTCGCGGTACCGACAGTGCAGAAACCATCGCTCTGCGAATGCAAAACGCATTGGGAGAAATGGAGCATTGGCCACGCTATACCTATCGATTGCTCTCCTCCACGAAGGAGGAGGATTTCTCCAGATTTTTCTCCCTCGTCACCACGGAGCGGTTGCGGGTCACCAGAATGATGAATTCATTTTAAATTCATATTGCTTGGGGCTTGCCGTCGTGAATTTGCCTGACATAGTCGCCGTACTTCATCGGGCCTGTAGCTCAGCGGTTAGAGCAGGGGACTCATAATCCCTTGGTCCAGGGTTCAAATCCCTGCGGGCCCACTGAACATTCAAATGTGATCTTTCATAGGCCGCTTGAATTCGCGGAGACGTAGAGTGAGCTCTCTCAATCCATTCTTGCCAAGTCGGATTGCTCCAGTTACTTCCTTTGCGCCTTGTGCAATCAAAGTATGGTCCCGTGGTCCAATGGATAGGACGATGGTCTCCGAAGCCGTAGGTTCAGGTTCGATTCCTGACGGGACCACCACTTATAAAGTTTTTGAAATCAATGGCTTAACCTTAAATTAAGGAGCTATTTTAGGCCAAATGCCAAAGACTCTAAATGCACTGATATGCACGGAAACGCCCAAAAATGAAGAGGGAAAGGATTACAAAAGAATTACACTTTTCTCAGTTTGTTTCTCCTGACTGGTCCCTTCATATTCACTTCATGAACTCACTGCGTCTGCGTGCTGTCCTTTATCGCGAAGATGGGCTTTGGATTGCCCATGCTTTGGAGATGGATCTCATTGGCACGGGAGCGACTGAGAGCGCGGCCTTGAGGGAACTCCGCAGAAATGTGGATGCGCAATTTTCATTCGCCACTCAGGAGGGAAAAAACCGCTTCGCCCCGCATCGATCAATGTGTAGTGTTCAGTAAAGTTCGTCTCCAATGCCGACACTGCAATGCCGACACTTGTTTTGGCCAAAAATACTAAATTTAACAATTATGAAAAATCAATATATCTTCCCAGGCTTGTTTGTTTTATTCTCATCCAGCATGGCAATGTCGAAAGTCATTCCAAATCATACCGCAGCAGATCTCGTGCTCGGACAGGCAGACTTTGTTTCTAACAATGCGATGCCCGTGCCGCCAAGTGCGACTACGATGAATCAACCTTACTCAGTGGCTGTAGATCCTGTGACGCGAAAGGTCTTCGTGGCGGATCGAGGAAACAGCCGAGTCTTACGATTTGGAAATGTCGAAAATCTAACAAATGGGGCAGCGGCAGAAGCAGTCATTGGCAAGATGGACCTAACAACAAATTTTGTTGCTGCTCTATCCGCCTCAGATATTTCAGCTCCTAACTCTATATTCCTGGATCGCCAAGGTCGCTTATGGGTGATAGATTCAGGACACCGTGTGCTGAGGTTTGATAATGCAAATACAATCCCTTCAGGATCTGCTGCCGTCAGGGTGTATGGGCAACCGGATTTTTCATCAGCAGCCCCAGGCAATGCTGCGAACCAAATGAATGCACCCTTCGATCTATGGATAGACAGTGGAGACCGCTTATGGGTAGCAGATGCCGGGAATCATCGTGTTTTGCGCTTCGATAATATTTCTAACAAACCTAATGGCGCGAATGCCGATGCCGTATTAGGCCAGTCAGGATTTGGCATGTCGGCACCGAACACAGGTGCGGCAGGATTCCAAGATCCATACGGCGTCACTGTGTCTGCCACGGGTGCCCTTTTCGTCAGCAGTACTAGCCAATTCCGCGTCATGCGCTTCGACAATGCTGCGAGTCTAGCAAACGGAGCTGCTGCCAATGCAGTCTTTGGAGCTGCTGATCTAACATCAACTGGCGGAGGCTCCTCTGCTTCACGTTTTAGCTACGTTTACGGAGCAGGTGTATCTCCAGACGACTCACTATGGGTGAATGATCCGTTCAATAATCGCTTGCTGCGCTTCAGTAATGCATCCACTAAACCCAGTGGCGCTGATGCAGATGGCGTGCTAGGACAGCCAAATTTCACAAGCAGCGATTCCGCTACGACGAGCCGTGGATTAAACTTCCCATATAACAGACCCTTTATCGATGTGGACGGTAGCGTATGGGTGGCAGATCAGGGGAATACTCGTGTTTTACGTTTCCCCGCAGATACCACGAAGCCTAGCTTTGCTCTAACAAGTAAACTTCCCAAGAAAAATAAAACAAAGAGAAAATTTATCACACTCGCAGGAACATCGAGTGATGCCATGGGCATTTCAAAAGTAGAATATCAAATCAATCGCAAAGCATTTGTAAATGCCAAAGGTTTAGAAAACTGGTCACTCAAAACAAAACTTAGAAAAGGAAAAAATTCTATTAGAATCAAAGTCACAGATAAATGCGGTAATGTGTTTGAGAATCCAGCGATCTCGATCAGCTCTTGAAAAAAATAGAGTGCCATAAGGGGGGGACCGATCTCGACTTGTCCCTCATCTCCTGACGGATCGCACCGAAAAGGAAATCGCCGCCATCCTCAACCTTACGTTCGATGCCACTCACAAATACGCCCGTGGTATCTATCAAAGATTCGCCGTTCGTGGCCGAGCCGGACTGGAGCTAGAAGCTCCAGTCGCTTTCGCAGCAGAATTCCTCCGCTACCAAACTCCACATGATATCTTCCATTCATGATCACCAAGCGTGTATCCGTGCATTGCTAACAGGAATGTGATCTGGGAGTTTGATTAGCAGACTTCGGGAACTTGTTTAAAACTCGAAGGAAGCTCCGATGTAGTAGTTGCGGCCGCTTGAAGGGTCGATCCCATCGCCGCGAACGCGGGAGTAATAGCTTTCATCGAATAAATTATTGATCCCTGCAATTAGGCGGACATTTTTGTGAAACTCATACTCTGCAGTTAGATCCCAGACCATGTAAGCAGGGATTGCAAATGGCTCGGTATTTGTGTCATCAGCGAAGTGATCATCCACCATGGTGCCCGAGAAAGAAACCTTTCCGTATTTCTCGTGTGAGTAGTTGATGCCCGTACGGATGATGTGGTCTGGTGCGTATTGAGGTGTATTTCCTTCGTTCGGGCCATCGGTGAATTCCGCATTTAACAGAGTCATATTAAGGAAGAGATTTAGCGATTGCTCAGAAGCTTTACCATTCATCAGAGCAAGGATGTCTGCGTTGAGTGCGGTATCTACACCGGTATGTCTAGCATCGCCGACATTTTCAAATGAAGTGCCACCTGTCACAGCAACCGTGCCGACTTGATTTTTAAACTCTAACAAGAATACGCTGATATCAGCAGTCAGCCATTCAAACGCGCCGGTACGGAAGCCGATTTCATACTCGATCGACTCTCCTTCATCTAGGTCGCCATTTACGAAAGCAGTCGGACTGGTCGGCACGGCTTCGGTATAGATCTTCGGGCGATAGGCTTGGGAGATATTCGCATAGACTGCGGAGCTTTTTGCTACTTCGTATTCTGCGCCGATGCCACCTAACAGAACTGCGTTATATTCATTGATGGATTCGAGAGGATTGGTGGCTGTGATAGCGCCCGAGTTATCGACCGTGTTATTTTTTTCTTCGTCGATGTTCTGCCAAACATTTTCAAGCCGAACACTGGGAGTGATAGAGAAATTTCCAAATGAGAAACGGTTTTCTACAAACACAGGGAGATAGAACGTCTCACGGGAAATCTGATTTGTTAGGACGCCGCTGCTGGCATCTGGCGTAAGACCGCGCGAGTCGCGTCGTGGTGCATCGGAGTAGTAAAACTGCGCGCCTGTGGAAATCGTGTGCGGCTTATCTCCAGCGAAGCCCCAATTCATCCGATAGCGAGCATCGGTGCCGAAGGTGTGGAACTCTTGCCTTTCAACGCTGTCGGTCCCTGAGTCAGCACCCGTCGGCAACGCACCGAAGCCACCACCGCGCTGACGGTGGCTAAAGCGCAGATAGTCAGACCACCATGTGGTCGCGGTGAAAAATGAATCTGAGTTTGGCGCGATTTCATAAGTCAAAGAAACGGAATCACGTTCGATAGTCAGCTCATCGAAAAGGCGTGTCGCATCCAGATTTCCATCAGAAAAAGCTTCAGCTGTTAGGCCGCCAGGTTCGCCGTGTGTTTCTCGATAGCTATCGACGTTAAAGATTAATTTCCCGCCATTGTCGAAACTGTAGAGTAATTTTACTGCTCCATTATATAAGTCATAATCACTGTTGGTTGAGCGGAAGCCATCTGCTTGGCGGTGATTGAAATAGGTATAATAGCCTAGCTTGCCGACAGTGCCATCTGCAGAGCTAAATGTAGAATATAAGTTATCACTGCCGATTACATGTTGGCTGCGGATGGAGAATTCTTTATCTTCGCGAGGCCGGTGTGTGATATAGTTAAGGGCGCCGCCGGGTTGCGGGCCGTATTGCAAGGCGGCACCGCCGTGTAGGAACTCGATACGATCCACGGTATCGAGCGGCGGGGTGTAATAAGCTTCTGGATAGCCATGTTGATCCGCATGGATGGGATGCCATCGCGCAGGACTTGAGTGAACTGCGCGCGGTGGGGATTTAGGCCACGGTAGCCGATGCTCACCAAGGGCGAAGACTCCTCGCTCAACAAGAGGCCGGGGGTTTGTTGTAGAGCTTGGCGGTAATTATTCCCGACGATCCTTGGCGCGGCGTCGAAGTCTAGCACGGTCGTTTTCTTGCCCGAGAAAATCGAGGCTCCGGCGACCGCTGGTAGCCAAGCGGCTTGCACGGTTTCGTCTGCTTCAGATTCCGCCGTCACGATGAGTGGCTGCAGCGCATCTTGGGCCTGAGTCAAAGGAGTAGTGAGAAAAGCGGTCGCGAGAAGGTTTGCGATCGTTTTCAAGTATTTGCTGTCTGAAAGATAAGCCATGTTTTTAGGAGATTTCAAGTTAATGAGATTCAATATCATTTAGCCGAGCAAAAAAAGCCAACCTGAGGCGAGATGGCAAGAGCTTTCTGAAAAAAGATTGCTAAAA
Source organism: Akkermansiaceae bacterium (assembly GCA_012032235.1). Taxonomy (GTDB): domain Bacteria; phylum Verrucomicrobiota; class Verrucomicrobiia; order Verrucomicrobiales; family Akkermansiaceae; genus Luteolibacter. The sequence goes on from JAAURL010000059.1 coordinate 12,966, forward strand.
GGACATCTCCGAAAACCGCCTGTTTTCTTTTGCTTTTGAATTGATGAAAAACTTTTTGATGCTCCCCGCCGGTCACACCGCTTCGCGGCACGTCCCTTGCGCTGTTGTTTATGTCGCTCCGCTCCATTCGATATCCCAACGTTTTTTAAATACAATAGTGAGTAGATAGGCGGGAAGTTCGAGCTCGTTTGTTAGATAAATATAGATGCTGCCATCTGCGGGATCGATATGAGTGATGCGGCGCATGACTTCACCATTGTTGGTGCCGACGGCTTTCGGAAACCCTCAAAAAAGCAGCCTTGCTAGAAACGATTTTTGGCTTAATCAAGTGGCAGTGTGGGAAATTTGTTAGATAAAATTTTCCACACCGATCAATGAAACTTTACAATCACTTTGATTCTACGGGGCGTGAGTCATGGCAATCCCTGGTTAGTGTCGGTGCCAATTGTTACTAATTCGTAACAGTATTTCGTTTTTCCCAGCGAGGAGTTTGGTCCAAATGTAGTAAACTATGGGAAAGTGACGTCGTTCAAATTTGAAGCCTGCCATTTCTTCGCAGGCACCTTCTGCCGCTCCGAGTTTCTCTGAAACTAAGATCGCCACTTCGGATTCTTGCTCCTCAGATGAGGCAGATTCTCCTCGCGGCGATTGCGTTCCGCGCCGGGATTTCCTTGCCAAGGGAGCGGCGACTATCGCCTTCCTCGCAGCGTTCTAGGGTGGTGGAAATCGTGCGGAAGCTCAGGGACTTGGGTTTGATCCCTTTTCTTACGGAGTCGCCTCCGGTGATCCTCTTCCTAACCGCGTGATCATTTGGACGCGGATCAACCCTTCTGCTGCTGCCACTCCAGGATCTGGGCTGGGTGCTCCGGTTCGCGGTATCTGGGAGGTCTCTGCGAATTCGAATTTCACACAGCGCGTCGCCTTTAGGCGTTTCGTCACCTCAGCTGCCACGGATCACACGGTGAAAATCGATGTGGCCGGTCTCCAATCAGGCACGGAATATTATTACCGCTTCAACGCGCTGGGAGTGAATTCTCCCGTTGGCCGCATGAGAACCGCGCCATCTAACGGCTCCACTCCTTCGTCCGTGCGCTTTGGTCTGGTTTCCTGCTCGAATTTCGAGGCTGGATATTTCACCGCTTACCGCCATCTCGCTCAGCGTGACGATCTCGATTTCATCCTCCACGTCGGCGACTACATTTACGAATACGCAAATGGCGAATTCGGCCCCGCTGGATTTGCTGGTGTCACTCGTGCTCACGATCCGAGCACGGAAATTTTCAGTCTCTCGGACTATCGTCGCCGTCATGCTTGCTACAAGGCCGATGCGGATCTCCGCCAGCTTCACGCTCGCTATCCTTTCATCACCACCTGGGATGACCATGAAACCGCGAACAATGCTTGGCGCGATGGAGCGGAAAATCACGCCCCGGCCACCGAGGGCGATTGGAACCTGCGCGAGGCCGCTGGCATCCAAGCCTACTACGAGTGGATGCCGCCTCAATCTATCAGGAAACCTTTATTGATGACAATAACACCCAAGGTTGGTTCCAGGTAAGCAATGGCAGTTCCTCATCCGTGGTTCAGAATCTCACCACAGACAGGCTTGATTTCTTTTCTCTTTCTTCTTCGCTTTTCTTCATCACAGCAGATGCCTTTCCTCTGGCGGAGCTTTCGTAGGCGACTACTTGGGCGACGGGATCAATCAATTCTCCTTTGATCTGACCATCAACCCGGGTTCATCTGTCAGCGAGTTATTTTTCGAAATCACAAACCTCACAGAAGGAGAAACCTGGCAATACGCGCTGACTTTGCCTGCCTTCGGCACCAACACATCATTCTTAGTGCCACTCAGTGGCGCAGGCTGGACCCAGACATCTGGCGATGAAAACTTCGCCTTCATCCTAGGCCAGACCGAGGAAATCAGCATCGTCCTCGGCTCCGCCACCGCCGGAAATGTATCTGGCTCGATAGATAACTTCGCCTCCATCCCCGAGCCTTCCACAACCATCATCGCCGCCCTTGGCCTACTGACCGCCATCAGCCGCCGCCGTCGTCAGGATGTCTAAGCGGCTCATTTTCCAAGTTCATCCTAATGGCAGATGAGTTCCAGCATCTGCCGGATGACTGGCTTGTAATTCTACTTTCTGCCCAAGCCCTTCTGAATTGTGCCTGGCGCATTTGCCAAATTCAGTTTTTTGCGCACTTATCTTTGGCAATAATTTAAAACGCGTCTGACATCTCAAAAACCATGAA
>JAAURL010000259.1 GCA_012032235.1 Akkermansiaceae bacterium
TATGATGTTTTGTGGAGTTTTATTCCAAAAGATCCCCCGCCAGTAATTCCCATTCCCACTTAGTGTGTTTCCAAAATCATTCATTGAAGATGTAACGCCACTTATACTTCCTGCAGAAAGAAAATCTATTGAACTATTTAAGCTTTTCAAAGCAAATGCTGGATCATAGTAGCCAAAAAAGCTACCTATTGCTATAGTTCTAGCAGGAACATTGCCTTTAAAAGAAAAATGTGATATTCCATTATCATAAGAAATAGCATTTGCAGCTTTACTTACAATAGATGCGGCAGTTGCATTTAAATGATATAAGTTATTCACGGTATATGCAGCTCCTAAAAGTCCTCCTGTCACGCCAGGAATAAATCCTAAAAATGTTGGCACCAACACTCTAAAAATTGTTTGTGGAGCTGAAAGCGCGTCTTTGACTTTTTGAATTATTTCATTCAATTCAATCACTGCTCTAGGATTAAGTCTAGATGCTTTTATTTTCAATTCTTCTAATTCAGATACTATAGGTCTAAGGAGTAATTGTAATCTAATGTTTATAATTCCATTTAATGCCAAAGCCGTAAGTCCTCGAACATGAGCAATTTGTATTCCAAATACAGGCGAAGTGCTTCCAAAAAAACCAATTACTGAACTGATCGATGATAAACTAAAATTCCCACTTGGATCGGTGAACATCACAGGATTCCCATTTGCATATAGATACTTATGCAGCGTCAGCGGCTCGCCGTTTCTTCCTTCATAAGTATCCTGGCTGTGGAACCTCCCAGTGTTCGTATTCAGATACCTCGCTCGGAGGAAATACATTCCTAAATCCTCGTCCCATTGTTCGCCGGTGAAGAGGTATGAGGAAGTTGCTAGATTGAAGTTTTCAGTGTTCAGCGATTCTAGCAGACCGGTGGTCTGGTTTTTCTTGGCGAGGCCGATGAGCGTGCCGTAGGCGTCGTAGTCGTAGGTTTCTAGGAGGTCGCCATTTTCGTCGGTGATGCTGCGGACGCTGCCTAGGCCGTCATAATTGTAATAGAAGACGCCAGGCAGGATGCCTGACGGTGCACCCTGGAAGGGTGCGCTCCCCGATGATTCGGTAGAGATCAGATCATGGCCGTAGAGGTTGACTTTTTTCAGCTCGTTGCCTGCGGCGGCGGTCGGGTCTTTTTCTTCGATGATTAAGCGACCCGACGTGGGTTTCGTAGCACTAGCGGCGATTTCCCATTGCAGTTGTTGGATCGCAGCGGATTTTGCTGGGTGCGTTTCCGGGGAAGTTGGAAAAATTTTCCAGACGCGGTTTTTTTGAATGACCGGGGGTTTCTCTGGGCGGGAGATTCATCCCGGAGACCGTCGTGCTCAGGCCGAGTAAAACGCACACCACCACCCGTAACACCGCGATGAGCGGAGCGTAAATGGGGATCGATTGATCAAGGCGTGCACGCTTTGAAGGAAGCGGTTTTGAGCAGCTAAAGGAAGGAGATTTCAGCGGCTTTTGATGCTTGAGATGCTTCAGGCTTGTTTGATGTCCATGACATCGGTTAGATGCCCGAAGTGGTCATCACGACAATAGAGTGTGATTCCGTAGCTTTGCGCGGTCGCTGCGATCCAGAGATCGCCTTCGGGGATCATGCGGCCTTTGCTGGCGAGGTGACTTTTTAAACGGCCAAAGCATTCGGCAGTGTAAACGTCTGGCGGAAGCACGATGGCGAGGCTGCGGATCAGCTGGAGCTGGGCACGGGAACGCTGGTCGCGGCCTGAGCGTTCATAGCCGTAGCTGAGTTCTCCCAAGGTGGTCAGTGGCAGGTAAAGCTCAGTGGCTTCGGCAAGTGTCTGACTGATGATGTCGCATTGCCCGCGTAGGTGAGCAATGCAGACGCTTGTATCAAGGGCGAGACTACCAGGAGGATTCATCGATTTGTTCACAGCCTTCTTCGATCGCTTTGGCGAATGCTTCCCCGTCCTTGCCTTTCAGGCTGCCTTGCAGTTCTGTTAGGGCACGAAGTCGTTCGCTCTTGCGACGCTCCCGGAGTAGATGCACGTAACGGGCAGCCGCTTCCAGCTCGCGCTCTGGGAGCATTTCGAGTTCTTTAACAATGTCTGCTACAACGGCCATGGCAGGTAGTTTTTAGCATTCATGGTTTGTCTTGTCTAGGCTGGGCTGGTTTTGCCTCTGCCGGGTGGCAGCGGGTGTGGACTTCTTTGAGCCGCTCGATGCTCACTTGGGTGTAAATGGCGGTGGTTTCGAGCTGTTCGTGGCCGAGCAATTGCTGGATGTAGCGGATGTCTGCCCCGCCTTCCAGTAAGTGCGTGGCGCAGCTGTGGCGGAGTAAATGGCAGCTGCCGGGGCGATCCATTCCACTTTGTTTGAGCCATTTGGCGACCATCCGGCTGAGCACGTCGGGGTGGAACGGGCCGCCGTAGCTGGTCAGGAAGAGGGCTTGCTCTGCTGGATGAAGGAGGAGTTTGGGGCGGACGGTTTCGAGGTAGGTTTCTACCCATTTCAGCGCACGATTGCCAACCGGGACGACGCGGTCTTTGCTGCCTTTGCCTTGGCGGATTTGCAGGGTTTGTCGCTCGGGGTTGAGGTCGTGGAGTTGCAATTGGGTCAACTCACTGCGGCGGATGCCGGTGCTGTAGAAGAGCTCTAATAGGGCGCGATCGCGGATGCCCAGGGGGTCTGTCACGTCGGGGATGGCGAGGAGATTTTGGATCTGCTGGAGGCTGAGGGGTTCTTTCGGCAAGCGTTTCTCAGGCCGGGGAAGTTCCAGATCGGCGGCAGGATTGGCCTGCAAATGATCCTGCTTGGTCAGCCACGAAAAGTAGTCGCGCAAGACACCGAGCCGGATGCGCTGGGTGCTGAGGCCTAGCGGTTTGTCGTTTGACTTGCGATGGCGCATGAGATGGCGCTGATAGCTTTCGAGGATCGGCTTGGTGATCGCCGCCGGACTGACCAGTTCCCGCTCGCCTGCCCAGCTCAGGAAAAATTTTAGCCCATCGCGGCGCAGGCTGAGGGTGGCGGCGCTGCGGTATTTGAGGACGAGCGAGGCCAAGTAGCTTTCGGCGAAATACGCCAGACTATTGGGTTCGCCTGGTGGCAGCTCGACTCGCTTTTGGCTACCACGCTTTTCCGGTAACCGCTCACGCAGCTTGACCGTGAGTTGATAGCCTTTGGGGCGGGAAGACTTACCGGACATATGCTGACGGGAGTAAAATGTGCTTACGCTACGATTTTGACGCGTG
>JAAURL010000060.1 GCA_012032235.1 Akkermansiaceae bacterium
TTTGGGATTTCTAATAAAATCCGGAGACACATGAGCAACATCGTTATTTTATTCTCCGGACAAGCGCGCAAAAAGTCGGCATGGGCAAAGACTGGATCGAGAGCTCCGCCACCGCCAGGAGCATGGCCGAACAAGCCGACAAAGCCCTGGGATTTTCCATTTCAAACGTCATGTCTAATGGCCCCGAGGAGGAGCTGACTAAAACTTCGCGCTGCCAGCCCGCGCTATATTTGCATGGTTTAATGGCACTGGCCTTGATCCGGGAGAAGTTACCCAGCCTAACACCTGTCGCCGCAGCTGGACTTTCCCTAGGAGAATTCACCGCTCATGCAGCCGCCGGGAGTTTTTCGTTTGAAGATGGCCTGCGCTTGGTCGCACGGCGGGGAGAATTTATGGAAGCCGCGTGCCTAGCCACGGAAGGCGCAATGGCCGCACTCATCGGTGGAGAAGAAGAACAAATTCGCGCATTGGCTGCGGCTGCTGATGTCGATGTCGCCAATCTCAATGCACCCGGCCAAATCGTTCTTTCCGGCACTGTCGCTGGAATTGATGTCGCAATCGCACAAGCCAAAGATTTCGGCATCCGCCGCGCAATCAAACTGAACGTCGCCGGAGCTTATCATTCGCGCTTGATGCAAAGCGCCCAAGACAAACTGGCCGCTGAACTCGCGGGCGTTTCAATCCAATCTCCCTCCCTCCCGGTCATTTGTAATTTCGCCGCAAAGCCCGTCTCTGACGCCGCAGAAATCCGCACGATGTTGGAAAACAAGTCACTGGCTCCGTGCGCTGGACGGAATCCATCCAGGCACTCATCGCGATGGGCCACCGCACTTTTCTAGAACTCGGCCCTGGGAAGGTCGTCGCTGGCCTTATTTCAAAAATCGATAAGGACACAGTCGTCCATTCTGTGGAGGATTCCGCCTCGCTGGAAGCAGCCGTGGCAGCACTTTCCTGAGTGTAAAAAACTTCAACAAAGCTAAAAAAAGGTATTGCGCTGCCGAGACCTGCCCAATAGTTTCCCGCACCCGAACGGGACATGGAGCGGTAGCTCAGTTGGTTAGAGCGCCAGCCTGTCACGTTGGAGGTCGCGGGTTCGAGCCCCGTCCGCTCCGCCATTCCTTTCGGCAAATTAGCCCCGCCCTCACCGGCGGGGTTTTTCTTTACCTCGCCGATCGGTGCTCTGGTCTTGTTATCCGTTTGAATTTTCCTCACCTTATTTCCCATGCCTACCGTTGCCATCGTCGGACGTCCCAATGTCGGGAAATCTGCACTCTTTAACCGCCTAGCCGGGAGAAAAATCGCGATCGTTCACGATCAACCGGGCGTCACCCGCGACCGCATCGCTGCTCCCTCCCAAGCTACCCAAGTCGCTTGCACGCTCATCGACACTGGCGGTATTGGCGGAAATATCGACGACGGCTTCGACGAGCAAGTCACCATCGAGGCAGACATCGCGATGCAAACTGCGGATCTCATTCTCTTCGTCGTCGATGCCCACATGGGCCTAACAGCGACCGATCAGGCTCTCGCGCAAAAACTCCGCAAGGCCAAACCGCCCGTTTTACTGGTCATCAACAAAGTGGACGACGATAAACACGAAAACTCTTACGCGGATTTCACTCGTCTCGGTCTCGGCAATAGCGTTTTCGTTTCCGCAGAACACGGAAGAAATTTCGGCACGCTCTGCGATGAAATCGACTCGGTGATCGCACCGCTCGTTTCAGAAAATGAAGCGGAGGCGGAAGTCGCCGAAGCTGTCGGCATCAAGCTGGCCATCGTCGGGAAACCCAACGCTGGGAAATCTTCACTGGTCAACGCCATCCTCCAAGACGAGCGCACAATCGTTTCCGACATCGCTGGCACCACTCGCGATGCCATCGATTTACCCTACAAATTCCAGGGAGAAAACTTCACTCTCATCGACACAGCCGGCCTCCGCCCGAGAGCAAAACGCGACAACTCCGTGGAAGTATTCTCCGCGATGCGCACGGAAAAAGCGGTGCGCCGTGCAGATCTCTGCATCCTTGTCATCGATTTAGCGGCGGGCATCACCTCCATGGATCGCAAGATCGCCCAGCTCATTTTAGAGGAGAAAAAACCCTGCCTGATCGTTTTAAATAAATTCGATCTATTTCATCCCGGAGCCAACCGCACTGCTCGCCTAGAAGAAGCGACTGAGCACGTCCGCAAGGAGCTTTTCTTCCTGCACTACGCGCCATTCGTCGCCTGCTCCGCCAAGACTGGAGGCTCCGTGGAGCACGTTCTGAAAGAAGCTTTGAAAATCAAAAAAGGAGCGCAATCGATTCCCGGAACTGGCCAGCTAAACCGCATTCTCCAAGGAGCGTTCGAAGCCACGCCACCGCCGATCGATAACAAACTCCGCAAACGCCTCAAACTTTACTACGCCACCGCAGCGGTTGAGGAAAAATATAGCGTCATCCCGGTGCCGACCATCGTGCTCTTCGTCAACGACAAGCGCCTCATGGCCCAAAGTTACGAATCCTACATCGTCAATCGCTACCGTGCCGCTCACCCAGCTCCCGGTATCCCAGTCGTGCTATCCGTTCGATCGCGCTCCAGAAAAGAGTGGGAGCCGCGCCAAAAGCCCCAAGGGCATTGATGTCGACGGAGAGAAATTGACTCGAAGAATTTTCCCCACAAGCTCACCACTGCTCCCAAACTCGTGATCGCAGGGCTTCTGCAGCAGCGCGGGCTTCTGCCTCTTTTTTGCTTTTTCCTTTGCCGGTGGCCAATACCCGATCTTGCCAACTCACCTGGGATTGAAAAACGCGGCGATGATCTGGCCCCGTTTCACCGATGACTTGATATGCAGGAGCTTTAGGGTGAATCGCTTGTAATACTTCTTGGAGTTCTCCTTTGGGATTTCGCTCCTCTGGGCTGGTGATCATATTACCAATCTCAGCTTCAAAAAGACGTAAAATCAAATCACGCGCAGGTAGTAACCCCGCATCCAGATAGACCGCACCGATCAACGACTCAAAAGCATCTGCCAGTGTCGATAAACGCCTACGCCCACCGGTGGCCTCTTCACCTTTTCCGAGTAAAACATAATCACCAAGATGAATCGCCATGGCAAAGCGCGCCAGTGCTGTCCGGGAGACCACACGAGAGCGCAGTTTGGTTAATTGTCCTTCGGTGAAATCAGGAAATTTTTTGAAAAGTGCATCTGTCACGACCAACTGCAAAACCGCGTCTCCTAAGAATTCCATCCGCTGATTATCAAAATGCGGCTTCTGCGATTCATAGGCTAGGCTCGGGTGAGTCAGAGCTTCTGCCAGCAACAGCGAATTGCGGAATTTGTAGTGTATCCTGCTTTCAAGCGGCTGCATGGTTCGTTCAAATAAGTTTCCTCTCCCCTTTCCGGATTTTTCCTCGAAATCCCGATAGGAAAGATGGGGTGATCGACGGGACTCGAACCCGCGACAACCGGAATCACAATCCGGGGCTCTACCAACTGAGCTACGACCACCATCTATATTGTGGGGCGCGATGGTTAAAGCACGAATGCGCTCTTGAAAAGTGAAAAATCCATCAATCCGCCAATACTTTGCTTATTCGATTTTCTTGACCATTTCCTCAGCCAATTTTTTGAGGTCTTCCACAGGAATAGCAAAGCTCTCCGCCCGATTAGCGCGGGCAATGTTCATCCCTAAGCAGCGGCCCTCCAAATCCAACAATGGCCCGCCAACAATCTTGCTATTGCCTAGGATGTCATGCTGCATGATTCGCGGGAATCCACTGCGCCGCGCAGAAAAGTCACCACTCATTTGGTCGTTCCGGTTCATCTGATCTGTCAGCATTTCGCCACGAGTCATCAGCCTAACTTCCAAGGTGATTTCCTCTTCCTTGCGCTTCAGAGTGAGCTTGACCGCGTCCCCGGCTTTATGACCTTTTAATGCCTCAGCCAGATCCTCAGACTTCTTCACTTTTTTCCCATCAATGGATAAAATGATGTCTCCCGCCACCACTCCGGCCTCCTTCGCATCACTTTTATCATCCACCTTATCAATCGTGAGAGCTTTTGATTTTGCATTGAGGACCACTCCTAATGCCGCACCACCCGTCGCGGGGATTTCCCGGATTTTCGCACTGACGATTCCAGCTAGCAGCCGTCGCGAGGTCCGTGTCGTGGCACCATTCGCGACGACCCAGGTTCCTTGCGGCACATCGCTAGTGGAAGCATAAGTGACAGGAATCAACCCGTTAGCCTCCACTTTGATTAAGGCAACGTCCCAAGCCGGATCGACCTGTAGCACCTTGGCATCCGGGTAAGTTTGTTGATCCACCGTTACCGTCAGTGCCGTGGCTGATGAGATTTCACTGGCTTTGGTTAAAATGTAGCCATTTCCGGAAATGACCACGCCGTAGCCGATTTCCTTTCTCCCGTCTCGGATCACCGCACTGGATGTTTGCAGGACTTGCCGCTGCGCTTCGAAGATAGCAGTCACTGCCTTTCCCGTCCTGCGGTAATCCGTCTCCAAACTCTGCTGAGCTAGCACCGAGCCGCTGAGCCCGATTCCAGCAGCTAATATAGTTAGAATTTTGTTAGCGCTCACCAAGTTGGAGGGTAAAAGTTTTCGGTTTGCCGTCTCGCTCTATTTCCAAAATCGCTTCGTCACCAGCAGCCATTTCCTTGAGCAAATCCTGCATTTCTTGTCGATTTTTTAGAAGAGAGTCATTCATTTTTAAAAGCTTATCGCCTTTCAAAATTCCAGCTCCTGCGGCAGGCGTTTCCTCTCCCACGCCAGTGATGCGCAGTCCTCCTCCTTCGAGATTCTCCGTCGCAATGCCAAGGATCCCGCGACCTTTTTCTGGTTTCTGGGCGAATGGACCCTCCCCGATGAATTCACCCTTCTTCATTCCATCCCAATGCTCGATGTATTCCGCCATCGGGACATGCATATTTTCCGGTAAATTCTTACCGACACGCGAATGAATGGCAATCAGCTTGCCGGCAAGGTCAAACAACGGCCCACCCGAATCACCACCGATCAGCGTGCAGTCCGATTGGAAAGTCGCATTTGCCACACGCACGAGCCTCCCTAGCCGGGCCACCAACCCGCGCTCTTTATCAAAACCGCCAGAATGACCGAGTGCGAACACCCAATCCCCCAACCGCGTCGATGCGTCTCGATCCATTTCAACGAAAGGATAGCTCCCCTTGTCCAAAATCTGGACCATCGCAGCGTCATGATCTGCGACTAAACCGAGCGTTTCCGCCTTCAGCTTGGTGCCGTCTTCCAAAATAACAGTGACTTTTTTTCTCACACCTGTCGCTACGTGCGCAGCGGTGAGGATCAGCCCATCTTCAGAAATGATCACGCCACTACCAGAGCCGTCTTTAATTTCAATTCCAACAGTCGCGGCCCGAACTTTAGGTAACACGTTCTTTAACGCTTTTTCGATCGACTCCAGATCCTTGCGATTTTCTGGGGCTTTTTTGTCGTTAATGTAGGATCGGCCTCCTTCGGCAAAAGCACTGCATGGCAGTAAAACGAAAAGATTGAAAACGAGTAAGCGCTTCATCATGTGAATTGAATAACGCTAAGCTAGCGACATCCTGTCTCCCCGGCAACTGATGGCTGCGATTTCTTACGAAATAGTCCGATCCACTCGCGACCTTCGCGCCCGGGATACGCTGCGGCTGGCACCCATCCGTCCACCCGCTGAAAATTTGGCGAAAACCATTGGTCTAACTCTTCGATGCTCGTTTCAAAGGGCGGCCCACTTTTTTCATCACCGGGATCATGGGGAGTTAAGAAAAAGACCCCAGCCAGTAATCCGCCCTCTTCTAGACAATCCGCGACGACTTGCGCATATCGGGCACGCTGGCTCGGATCAATCGCACAAAAACACGTGTGTTCCCAAACGGCCGAAAATTGACGGCCTGCTCGCCAATCAGGATCTAAAAAATCCGCGAGTTCGTAAATTTCCCTGCCGATTGGGTGAAATTCTCCCGCCCGACTCACAGCGAATGGCGATAAATCGACTCCCACCACCGGAATTCTCAATTCAGCCAAAGCCCGCACATCGTGCCCCAAGCCACATCCCGGAACCAAGATTGGCCCGTCGCCCCATTCGTTGGCCTCCATTTTTCGAAGCAACTCCAGCAATGGCGGCGCTGCTTGCCCCTTTTCCCAAGGAGTATCACCTATTTGATAGCGCTCTTCCCAATTCGTCATGCGCGACTCAGGCCCAAATCACCAAGACGCATCAACAAAAAAATCCCGTGGAACGAATTCCACGGGATTGATGAAAAACGAATCAGACTTATTTGCGGCGGCGATTACGTGCACCGAGGCCGAGGGCCATCAGTCCACCAAGAGCAATAACCGAAGAAGGTTCTGGGATGACATCGTCATAGGTATACTCGACAGTGACACCAGCGATGGCAGCACCATCGTAGGTGGTACCTGTCACGTTGCCACTGCCTGTTGTGGTGAACGAAGTGGTTGCTCTGACGAAGGCATAAACTTCACTACCCGGAAGACCGATGTAGCCAAAGAACTGACTGCCAGGAACATTCACAACAGTCAACGGTGTCGAACCTGATGTTAAAATACCGAAGTTATTGAAATCAGGACCACTTGAATTTGGAACACCTCCATTGTCAGAAGCAGCTAGCGTAATTGAAGGTGAAGGCGCACCGTTTGCATTAGCGATCGTTGCTATTTCCGTGGTTAAGACTCCGTCAAAACCAGCGTCTTGAAAAAAACGAATGCTTCCATCAACCGTCGCGGTAAAATTATTCAGCGAAATTTCGTTATTATTTTCCACTTGCACTCCTTGCTGCACGGAGCCTTCGAAACGCAGAATAACGCCGGTCAAAACCCGAGTGCCGAGTAGCGTGTCGAACTTTGGAAGAGCTACTCTGACAGAACTTGGAGTCGTGAAAGTACCGATCATACCGGAGAACGGGTTACCTGGTCCTGTAGGAATGTTGGTGCTCAATGGAGCGAGTTGTCCAGTCGTAGCACCAGATGCGGCGAGTGCTGTTAAAGCGAGCGCCGTGGCTGTTGTTGTTATTGATTTCATATGAGTTAGTTAGGTAGAGAGATTTTAAATTTTGCCCACTTTTTGGTCGGGCGGCGGTTTGTTACTAATTTAGAGTGATAATGTCAATTTTTTTGGTGGTTAATTTTCTCTTGGAATGGTCGAGGGCTCTGCTTCAACACGCAAATCTGTAATCAGTTGCAAAAATTTTGGAGATTCTTGCTATAAATCTGAAAAAAGCACAAACCATACCAAGATTGGGGCCGTGATTGGCATTCCGATGGATTCTATTGAACAAAATCCACTGGCGCTCTGGCATTTAGCCTGCATGAATAGGAAATGATCCGAAAAATTAGAGGGCAGTTCCGACTCGCGACGGCCATCGCGATGAGCTGCGATGGTGCTGGGGAGCTGCATTTCGGTGCCTTTGGCTGGCGCGCCGGTTTCTGGGGATTTGATGTCGATTGCCGAAGGGCTAAAAAATGGGAAAAACCAGATCTTCGCTAAATACGAGAAAAATCACGACATTAAGTGGTCGAAAGGCTCGATCTCGCAGTTGGATTTCTCTGGGGTGGCTTTTGATGAAAACCGCGCAGCGACTCTGATTTCGCCCATGCACGTTTTGATGGCAGCCCATCATTCACGGCGGGCGGGAGAAACGATCATTTTCCATGATCGGGCAGGAAAACGACACGAAGCGAAGCTAATCGCGACGAAAAGCGGCCCGGGTACCGACATCGCAGTGGGGCGGCTGGATCGAGACATGCCGATTTCTCCTTACAAAGTGCTCCCTGCTGGGCCGGATACGACTTACGATCAAAAACTACGCCAAGAACCCGTGGCCGTGACGAATCAGAATGGGCAAGTTTTCGTCCACGTGGTCCACCACATCGCGAATGGCTATTTAGGAATGGGGCCATTGGCAGATTTAAATAGCGGATTGGCCGGGAAGTTGGTGAGTGGTGACAGCGGGCATCCCAGTTTTCTCTATCAAGACGGAAAGATGATCTTGGTGGAGCTACATCATTTTGGTGGATTCGGAGCCGGGCCGTTTGTCTCAAATGAGGGAAATTTCGCGCTGATTAACTCATTGATGAAGGAGCTGGGTGGAGGGCACCAACTAACAACGACGACTTATCAATCGAAAATCTCCGCTCCTACGGCATCAACCAATGCGAGATGATGGCTTTGGCAAAATGCAATTACTTCATCCATCTTAAATAATTCCGAGCCGGTTTCATCAAAAAATCAAATCCCAATTTCAACACTACTTTTTGATAATCAATCACTTTTCAATTTGAAATCAAGTTCCGACCAGTCACACTGAGAAATGCTCTGGAAAAAAAGTGAAAATTTATATATGCCGCAAATGCTCTGAATCACCCAAAGGAAAAGAATTCACTATGAATACAGACCTTAATCTCCCCACGGGCTTTGCCCAAAAATCCGCCTTGTTGCCGCACGTGAGCCGATCAAAAAAAATCACAGCCTGCGAGCGATTCGCAACAAAATACCTGGTTTAAAAGTTATAACGAAGAGTGGGCGGCTTTTGTCAGGGAGCGTGCCTGCACACCAAAAATTTTCACTGACTCTGAACCACTGCCAAGGGTCTGGAATAACCCACATTTCTAGTCAGCTGGAGTTTCAAATTCCGAGGAAGTTCCGAATTAATCGGAGGCCTGTTTCTTGGCTTTTCTCTGGATGGCACTGACAGGCAAACAGGTTCCCGTGCTCGACTGCTGCTGCGAATTTTTGCGTTCCGTAGAGAGTTTCGGCGACGACGTATTCTGCACTAGATGGCTGCGGAAAGTAGGAGTGGATGTAGTAAAAATACGGCTCCGGTCCCAAGCCTTTCCAAACAGGTGTGTCGCCTTTTGTCGCAAGTGCGGAGTTCCACCCCATATGGGGAATTTTCAAACCCGGTTCATCGACAAAACGCCGAACGATTCCTGGAACGATCCCCAGCCCTACCACCTCTGGAGCTTCCTCACTAGAATCAAAAAGAATCTGATAGCCCACGCAGATGCCGAAATACGGTTGATCAGCCAGGATCCAATCTTTCAGGAAAGGCGCGAGCTTGCGTTTCTCTAGTCGATCCATGCAATCGCCAAACTCGCCTTGACCTGGTAGCAATAAATGAGTCGTGTCACCCACTTCATCAGGGCTGGCGATGATTTTAGGCGTTTGACCAAGCGCTAACAATGCATTCGCCACACTTCGCAAGTTGCCGCCGCCGTAGTCAATAATACCGACTTTCACAGCGCGTCTTTCGTGCTTGGTATTCCTTTGACGCGCGAGTCTTTCTCGCAAGCTTCCCGCAAGGCACGGGCGAGACCTTTGAAAATCGCCTCTGCGATGTGGTGACCATCCCGGCCATAGAGTAACTCGACGTGGATATTGGCACGTAAATTGGAAGCCACAGCACGGCAAAATTCTTCGACGAGAGTAAATGGCATGTTTGGCGCAGATGGTGTCCCGGCGGGCGCACGAAACTCCAAATGCGGACGATTACTTAAATCCACGACGACGCGAACCAGCGTTTCATCCATTGGTAAATAGGCAAAACCGTAGCGGCGAATCCCTTCTTTCGTGCTCAGGGCCTCTCGTAAACACTCACCAATGACAATTCCGGTGTCTTCGATCGTATGATGATAGTCCACCTGGATATCACCTATAGTTTTAACATTCAGATCGAACAAACCGTGCTTAGAAAACAAGGTCAGCATATGATCGAAAAATGGAATGCCTGTTTCGATGTTAGAAACTCCGGAACCATCGATATTGATCGATAGCTCGATAGACGTTTCGGAAGTCCTGCGGCTGCGACTGGAGGTGCGGGCTGGGGCCATGAGTTTTGTTAGTTCTCTGGAGTTGGCGGTTTAGGCATGACTGCCCGTAATTTCATGATGTAGCGTTCTGGAATTTGAGTCTCTGAAATGGCTTTTCTAGCTTCTGCAACGACGGAGTAGTCACTTTTTTTCAAGAGCGCTAAAGTCTCACGATACACTTTCCCGCTGTCCCCAGCAAAGCTCAATGGCTCACTAAGCCTAGCGATCTCTGATTGGGAAGTGCTAACAGTTCCTTGTAACGACTCCTTAACAGAAGGACTCAATATCGGCCAAATGACACCCGCTTCTTTTTCTTTAGCAAAATTCATGCGAAAGACCGCCTCTTCTTCTGCGATGGCATCCTTCGTGACGGAACGGTTACTAGGAGTCATTTGCTGGAGGTTCATTTCCCGCTCTTTGGCGCGATTTTCAAAAGTGTCTAAAAGCTGTTGAGCTTGTGCACCGTGCTCCTGCATGACCTGTTTGATCGTAGGTAGTAAGGTGCGCCAAGAACTGGTGCCTGCGTATTCCGCGTCTAATTTTGAAAATGCCCGTAATGCTGGCACGACCTGACCGGCTTTTAAGCTAACTTGAATTTGGTGCGCTAAGATTTCTGCGTCCAGTTCGTAAGCATTCGCCTCATATTCGGCAGCGGCGATGACTTTGCCGTGGTATTTGATTCCACCTTTTGAAATTTCTTCCGCCTCAGCCTTCAACTTATCCAATATGTTTTTGGCTTGGGTTAGTTTCGTGCCGGACTTGTGATCTGTTATAAATTTTTCAACTTCGGTAATTGCTTTCTTATATTGTTCTGCACTCCATAAATCAGAAGCTGCAATCAATTTTTCGATTTTTTCAAAGGCGGCTTTGTCCGGTGATTCAGCGACGATTTTGAATACATTCGCCTTCGGGACAGTTTTCTCGTCTTTGATGTTTTTGGTCACATTAACTTCGAGCACATAACTTTCAGCAGTTTCACTGAGAATTTTTCCTTCGATTGAGCTTCCATCCGTAAGGACGAAGGTATCAGCGAAGCAATGAGGTGAATTCACCAGAGCCAAAAACAAGATATTGAATAGGGGTTTTTTCATGAAGTAGAATTAGAAACTAAAGAAGCTAAAGAGCCGCTATTGATAAAGCAGCTCGCCGGAGAGTTTAAGATTTTTGAGCCGAAGGCAAGACCGCTTGATGGAGAGCTGCGGGCGTAGAAACAACCTGCTGTTGGCCATTTCCTAAAATGATCATGACCGATCCATCGGGAACTTTATCTTTCGCGTCTGCGGGGCGGTATTGAAACATCCGGAGGGGCAGGCTCTGAGTCGCCAGCTTCAGCTCAGGAGAAAGATTCTCTCCGCTTACAATCGTGACTTTAAATTCCCTCGCAAGAGTGCCCAGCAACAGATCGGTATGGAGCAGCGGTTGTTGCATCGTGTAATTCGGTAATATCGTCACAAGTCTACTGAAGCTTTCAACTAATGGGCGACCACGTTCAGCGAGTCTGCATTCTGCCTGAGAAAATAAACCCGCAGTCGATTCACCATAGACCATCAATACATCCGTAACTGGTAATTTGATGATTTGGGCGTAGTCTGGGCATTCTTTGAGAAATTTCTCATCGGTGAAAAGCTCTGCCGAAGTCGTCGCCAAATCTTCACTCCAATCCGTCCAGCGTTTTTGAGGATCAATGACAGATAGATCTAGAGCTGATTGCAGCGCCAGGCCGTATAAGAAAGCCCTACCCGCGGCAATCGAATCGGGTGCATTCTGGTTGTAACAACGCAGCTTAGGCCCGACACGAAATGCATCAGCGCACTTTGTCATCAGAGCGATGGCTTTCTGCCGATATTGTTCATTTCCCGTCACATTAAATGCAGTGGCGTAGGCAGAAACCATAAGAATGATGAGTTCGCATAAGCATTCGTATCCCTAGCATTTTCCTGGATGCGATTGTTACGCATATCGAATAGCTTTTGGCGGGTGGCTTCAAAACGCGGGGTAAATTCGGCCAAAGACTGTGATTCAGAAGCCGCGATTTCTGAGAGACTTTTGGTCAATCCTATGGAATTGAAATTGCGAAATTCACGGCTTGGATCCGTCTCAGGAGGCAAATTACCCGCAGCTGACATATTGGTAGCTTTGATCCACCAAGCAGCATCTTTAGGGCCTAACGCTTTTTGAATATCCTCAATTTTCCAAAACCATTTTTCCGGTTCTTGGGAGCTGGCTTTACCGATCGCAAACAGGCCATCAGGAGTTTGGAAATTTTTTTCGGCAAAGGAGATCACTCCTATTGCTCTGTCTAAGGCAGACTCATCTTTGGTCGCACGATAGCAATTTAACATCGCTATAGCGATGCGAGCTTGAGAGTTACAATCGCGATTAAAAACAGGAAATGACCAAGATTTACCAAAACGTAGCGAGAAGGCACCACCATCTAACGGGTCAAACATTGGCCCATAAACCAGGTCCTTCATGAGTTCTCGTGTCATTTGCAAACAACGAGCACGCACTTCTTCAGAAACGCCTGGATGGACCGCCATCGTAGACATCAGCTCCAGCGCGCCGGATGGAAACAACCCACCTGACTCATCAAAGCTCCGCGAAATTGGATCATAGAAAGAAGCCAACTGACGCAAGCTAGCAAGAGCCTCTTGCCCTGGCTTTTGACTCATCACTTCTGTATTTTTCCTCAACGCAAGCCTTTCATAGCGATTATCATTATCTTTGATGCTATTCGAAATGACATAGTTGCGATCATCCTGCCACATTTTGCTGATCGTGCTATCAGATTGTCTAAACAATTCAACTGCATCGGATGAAGGCGTATCCGTGATCGCTGTCCACGCGACAGGACATGCATCAGCAGTCATCCACATAAAAAGTGGAAAGCGGATGGGATTTTTCGTCTCCGAATAAAGATCCACGGCGAGTAGGCCCAATTCGCGAGCCGCCTCGCCATCAATGAGCACAGGCACGTATTTCTGGTGAATCGCTTCAATCGTAACTGGATCTTTGATGAGTTGCGAAATTACCGGTTCGAGCCCATGATACTGCGGCATCGCGACTACTGCCATCACGAGGCGATTCGCTGCTTTTGCTCTTTCCAGCGTTTCCTTAATCCATGGTTGCCAGCGGATGGGTGAATTCGCTTGGCTTTGATAAACTACACCCGGCAACGAACCGATTTGGTTAGACATCAGCTCTGGAGCGATCACCACAGAAATCGCTTCATCCTTCCCACTCCTCCCTGTTTGATTCGGGGTTTCTCTGTTGGACTTTCGGCACGCACCCAGCGCGAAGGCTAAACAAGCAAGAAGAGTCGTTGTCGCAAATTGTGAAAATCTCAATGGCATGTTCAAATGATAATTATACTTATGGAGTAATCCTAGACTTATTCATTTTCTCAGCGGCATTTTAAAGAAAAGGCTTCCGATGTGACAAGCCGAAGCTACCGTCCGTAAAAAAATCTACCCCGAGTGATCAGTATTGCAGTTTCTAGCCAAAAAGGAGGTGTCGGTAAAACCACCCTTTCTATCAATCTCGCCCATGCTTTTGCCCGCACAGGGCTAAAAACTCTGCTCGTCGATGGCGACCCACAAGGCTCAGTGGGCCTTTCGCTTACTCGGCAATCTCGTTTACTAGCAGGATTTTATGACTATTTGACTGATCCTACCATTGGCGTTGAAAAACTGATCGTGCCGACTCGGCTCGAGACTTTTTCCCTCATCGCGAATGGCCAAGCAAGTGATTACGAAGCGGGAGGAAGCGGCATGGGAGCGCACCTCGCACGGGTTCGCGCATTTCTCCGCCATGCGGCAGCCCAGGGCTACGATCTGTGCATCGTGGATACCGCAGCCGGACTATTTGGCGTCACCGGCGATATTATTGCTTCCTGTGATTCCATCATCATCCCACAACAAGCTGAGCCTCTTGGGATTCGTTCTGTGCCAAAGTTACTAGACGGGCTCAAT
Organism: Akkermansiaceae bacterium; assembly: GCA_012032235.1. Classification (GTDB taxonomy): domain Bacteria; phylum Verrucomicrobiota; class Verrucomicrobiia; order Verrucomicrobiales; family Akkermansiaceae; genus Luteolibacter. Next base: position 13,814 of record JAAURL010000060.1, read on the forward strand.
CGTCTGCGTGTGATGAATCCCCGCTTGAGCGTGCTGGGAGTTTGTCTCACCATGGTGCAAAATAATTTAGAAGAAAGTGTCAGTGCTGCATCCGCTCTGCGCCAGCTGCTCCCAGCAGGGATGGTTTTCCAAACAGAAATTCCACGCGATGGCCTCTTTGTCCGTGCCAGCGCCCGGGGTCTGCCAGTTGGAGCTTTGGAAGAAGGCGCTACCACACAAAAAACGTTCGATTCCCTCCGTGAAGAAATTCAAACCAACCTCAAATCCAACCGCGGCCACGACTCCGCACTCGCCTGATGGACACGATTAATTCATGGCTGGATACCACCGAAGTTCGCCGCCTAGCAGAGCGACTCATGAATCAAAGCCACACACCATTGAGTCCCACGCTGGAAACGGCTTTTGACAAAACATTCGTGGGTTTCGAAGCCAGCTCACCAGAGACCACACAAGCACCCGTAGTTTCTAAAGATCCTATTGCGCTTGAGCCGCTGATTGGCTCCGGCACGATTCAACACTCCCAGTTGGCGAGTGGTTCACTGCTCGATCAGGTCAAATCTTTCCGCGACTGGGTTTCTGATCGTTTTTCAGCGAAAGAAATTTTCATCATCGATCAAAGCGGAGATGTCATTTTCGACGAGAGTGCAAACCAGAAATTCCATTTTGTCGCACGCAGTATGGCAGACGCATCACACAACACGGGATCATCCGTTGGGAATGTCCGGCTAAAAATCAGCGCGAATGAAATTCTAGAAGTCGTCCCGGTGGAAACGATTCACGGTCTCATTGTATTCGGCGCGATTTTCCCCGAGCCGCTTCATTCTGAATCCGTCCACCAGATCATGCGATCACTCTTCCAGCTGCCACAGCGCAAAGGATGACTTTGCAGGAAAATTGTCTCAACGCGTTTGTCGATTTTGCCGGGAAATAATGATCGTTGAAAGCACGCCGCAGGATACGATCACCCCAATCAGGAAAATCCCACAATACTCCATCGAGTCAATTTCATCATCACGTTCCGCGTATTTTTGCCCGGGAATTTCGGGCTTCCGGGTCATGAGCGGGATGGGTTTCTTCAGCGCATAGAAAACGACTCTTCGCGTTTTATCACGGTAGTCATTCCGAAAGGTCTCTCCCTCTCGCACTAACAGATCGATGCGATTATTGACGAAAAAATCAGAGGCTGGACGGAGCTTTGAATTATTCTTCGGCCAGACGTTGATGGATTCGACTTCGACACGGCTGCCAAATAAAGCGCCACGCCGGATCCTTTTGCATAAATTTTCAGCTCTCCCGGTGTCTCAGCTCCAGCAGCTAACAAGCTACGCAGACCTTCCTTGATGAGGTCGAATCGCT
>JAAURL010000260.1 GCA_012032235.1 Akkermansiaceae bacterium
ACGTCGCCAATCTCGCCCCGCCTGGAACTTTCGGATGGAGAAGTTGCCACGTTTCAACCGCAGCTGGAGGCGATTCTCGGCTACGTGGAGTCTCTCTCTCAGCTCGACGTTTCTGGTATCGATCTAACAGGACAGACGAAAGTGTTCGGGAAAATGCGCGATGATGTGCCGCACCAGAGCCTCTCCCAAGCAGCGATGCTGCAGAATGCTCCCGATCAAGCACAGGGCCAAATCCGTGTGCCGAAAGTGGTGACCGACGCCTAACTGACATTTCTAACATTTTTCAAAAAGCCGATGACGATCACTTCACTCCGCCGCCAGCTCCTAGCCGGGGAAAAGACTCCCGCTGCGATTCTCGGAAAACTCGCCGGGGAGATTTCCTCCCGCGATACCGGGAAAACGGGTGCTTATCTTTCCTACGATTTGGAATCCGCCCTATCAGAAGCCGCTAATGCCGATCTTAGTCTCCCGCTGGGCGGCATCCCGATCGCGATCAAGGATAACATCAATGTGTTAGGCCAGCCGTGCACTTGCGGGTCGAAATTTCTCGAAAAATTTATTTCTCCCTACGATGCGACGGTTGTTAGGAAACTCCGCGCTGCGGGAGCGATCCCGTTTGGCAGGATGAATCAGGACGAGTTCGCGATGGGATCTTCCACGGAAAATTCCGCGCTGATGGTGACGCGGAATCCACGCGATCCTTCGCGGGTTCCCGGCGGCTCATCGGGAGGATCGGCGGCTGCAGTCGCAGATCTCACCGCGATTGCTTCTCTCGGTTCTGACACGGGGGGATCGATCCGTCAGCCAGCGTCGCATTGCGGAGTGGTGGGGCTAAAGCCATCATACGGACGCGTTTCCCGATACGGGTTGGTGGCGTTTGCTTCTTCTCTGGATCAGATCGGCCCGCTGGCGCAAACGGTGGAAGATGCCGCGCTGATTTTACAGGCGATCTCGGGAGCAGATCCGCAGGATTCCACTTCTCTCGATGCGCCAGTTCCCGATTTTTTGAGCGGGTTAAATGACGGAGTGAAGGGGCTGAAACTCGGAATTCCGAAAGAATATTTCGGGGAGGGAATCGATCCCGGAGTCAGGAGAAATGTCGAGGCCGCGATCCAATCTCTCGCTTCCCAGGGAGCGGAAATTGTGGAGATTTCCCTGCCGCATACGGAGCACGCCGTGGCGGCTTATTACGTCATCGCTCCCGCCGAGGCTTCCTCGAATTTATCCCGCTTTGATGGGATCCGCTATGGCCACCGCGCGGGAAATGCCAGTGATATTCTCGATCTCTATCAGAAATCCCGAGAGCAAGGTTTCGGCCCAGAAGTCAAACGCCGCATCATCCTGGGAACTTATGTTTTATCCTCCGGATATTATGACGCCTATTATACGAAAGCTCAGCAAGCCCGTGCGTTGATCCGCCGGGATTTTGAAAATGCATTCCAGCAAGTGGACGCGATTTTGTCGCCCGTAGCTCCCACGCCAGCGCGGAAGATCGGCGGGATTTCAGACGATCCACTTCAGGAATATCTATCAGACATTTTCACCATTGCGGCGAATCTAGCAGGCATTCCCGGGATCTCGATTCCATGCGGGACGGTGGACTTTGACGGCGGGAAAAATCTCCCTGTCGGCCTGCAAATCCTAGGCCCGCATTTAGGAGAGGCGCAGCTCCTCCGCGTCGCCAAAGCTGCTGAAATTTCCTAACACTTTTACCGATGGCTCCCGATTTTTTAAAGCTCAGTGTGAGCTCGCAACACTTGTTGATGGATAGGAAATGGGAGCGTCAATTTGATAGTCAGACTTTGGCGCGCAGCCTTTCTTACGCTAATTCTAACACCATTTCAGAAGTCCTCTTTGAGCTGCAAGATTTTGATCAGACCTTAGTGATTTATGCTTACGTGAAAGGTAGCTCACTAGGACGTTATCGAACAAGGATCGAGCTGGACTTGGATAAAGGGGATCATATTTTCGGAGATTTTTCCTGTAGCTGTCCTGTGGGGGAGCGTTGTAAGCACAGCGCTGCTGTATTGGGTTATCTGGCGGATTGCTTGTCTAGGGAGGTGCCGACTTCTCCTCCTGGGATGATGGCTCCGCACCTCAAGGATTGGCTTCAAAAAATCGAGGCTGCCGCTAAAACATCATCTCCTAGCGCAGCCAATAAAGCGAAAGATTCCCGCTTCCTAGTCTGCTGCCTAGAAGATCCTGGTCACAGTTACCGGAAAGGATACGAGATCGCGCTGCGGGTCGGGAGTCTCCTGAAAAATGGATCCGTTTCCATCTCGGATTCCATGGCAAATGCAGATCCCTCCCGAATGCCGAAGTATATGACGGAGGCAGATGTTCCGCTGGCCTCCATCTATTTCCAAATCAAGCGCCGGGAAAATCACTGGGAAAGCATTCCGCTGCGAGGAGACCATCGCGGGAGAATTTTAGAATCCGCGTTGGCTTTGGGAAATCTCTTCTTCGGCGCGACAGTGGAAAATACAGAGAACCGCTATCGCATAGATCGGGAATACCGCCCGCTGATTGCTGCTCCTGCGCTAAAAATCGAAGCTGCTTGGGAAAGTTTTCCCGACGGCACGGCGCAGCCAATTTTACGCTGTGAAAATCCCGACGTGGAGATCCTGCCTGTTACGCCGCTCTATTATTTGGATCGTGCGAACGCGACCATTGGTCTGTTAGAGAGCGAGCTGCCCGCTCCCGTTTTACATGCATGGTCCGCCGGGCCAAAGATCGCATCAGACCAGATCGAGAGCATTTCCACACATATTTCCAGCGTGCCAACGGTCCCTCTGCCCACGCCTAGTAAAATGGAGTTGGAAATACGCGAAGCCACGCCTCCGCAGCCGCATTTGCGAATCCACATGGCGCCATTTCCCGGTGATGGCCGCATGGTCACTTTTGGCGAGCTGACCTTCTGCTACGGCGACAGCCCGCGCCTGATTCCTCTGCTCCCGAATAGTTTGGAAAAACACAATGCCATGATCGAGAGCAAGCGCATCGTCTGGCCGCGCAGTTTCACGGCTGAGCAGAAATTGGAAAAGCAGCTCCGCCGCGTCGGCTTCATTTCCACCTATGAGATTGCTCCCAGCATCGCTGCGGGTGCGCCGCAAAAGAACCTGTTCATCCCAGAAATCCCGCGCCCGACGCCGCAGCTGGCTTGGCTGTCATTATTAGGAAGTCCCGCGATGGACCAGCTCCGCGCCGCCGGCGCGCCG
>JAAURL010000061.1 GCA_012032235.1 Akkermansiaceae bacterium
ACACGCGCATCTTGCCATGGTCGTCGATGAGTTCGGCACGCCAGTCGGTCTTGTGTTCCTCGATAACGTGATGGAGCAGCTCGTGGGAGATATTCAGGATGAGTTTGACAACGAGCGCTCTGCTTTCTCCCGGATTAACGACGATGAATTTGTGATCGAAGGAGCGATGACACTCAATGACCTGGCTGGCTATGTGCCGGAGCTTTTCCTGGAAAGTGGTGAGGTTACTACGGTCGGTGGTTATCTTACCCAGCAGTTGGAACGCTTTCCAGAAGTCGGAGAAACTGTGGAAATTTTGGGTTACGAAGCCCGCGTTACCAGCACCGATGGTCGCCGCGTAGGTCAAGTCCATTTCCGCAAGCTTCCCGAATCTGAACGTGAGGAAGATGCGGAGGATTGATTGGGGGCGCTGAGCTCACAGAGAAGTCGAAATCCTAGGATAATAACCCGCTCATGATTGAGGAGTCATTTCCCAGACTTCAATTTTTAAAACCGCCAAGACGCCAAGAGCGCCAAGAAATCAGAAGTTCTTTTCCTGAAGTTAAGCGGAGCTGCAAACGGTTAAAATGGAGGGGGATTGTTAGCTTGTTGGATTTTGAAAATCTTAGCGCTCTTGGTGCCTTGGCGGTAAATTCAAGAAGAGGATCACCGAGCTTTATGCCGTCTAAATGGTGCGCGAGTTAATAATTTAGCATTGCCGTTGACCCGTGGGCTGTGACTGACAACTGTATTTCATGTTTATCGATCACATCCGTATTTTTGGAAAAGCTGGTGACGGCGGCGATGGCGTCGTTTCATGGCGTCGAGAAAAGTTCGTCCCTCGCGGCGGGCCAGATGGTGGCGATGGTGGCGCGGGTGGCGATATTGTTTTAGTCGTCGACGCTTCAACGGATAATCTCCGTGCTTATCATTATGATCCGAAGTTGATCGCAGAAAATGGAAAAAACGGAGCGGGTGGACGCAAAACGGGGAAAAGTGGCAAGGGCGTCATTGGGAAAGTTCCTCCTGGAACGGTCGTCTACCGAAGTAACGCGGTGACGGTTCAGGAAGCGGTGGAGTTCGAACGCAGTGAGGGAGGAATCGATTTGGAGCCCATTGCTGATCTCACCGAAATCGGCCAAGAATTCGTTCTTTGTAAAGGTGGTGAGCCGGGAGCGGGAAACTGGAATTTTAAAACGGCGACGAACCGTACTCCCGTGGAGCACACACTGGGAACTCCCGGGGAGCAATCGGTCTTTTATCTGGAGCTGCGCCGTATCGCCGACGCTGGCTTGGTCGGTTTCCCGAATGCGGAAATCCACCCTGCTGGGGAAGCTGTCCCATGCGAAGCCTAAGGTGGCGTCCTATCCGTTCACGACGTTGCAGCCTGTTGTGGGGGTTGTGGAATTTGCCGGTTACCGCCGCTGCACGATCGCCGACATTCCAGGATTGATCGAAGGAGCGCACGAAAACCGTGGTCTCGGCCATGAGTTTCTCCGCCACATTACACGCTGCCGAGTCTTGCTTTTCGTGATCGATATGGCAGGCAGCGAAGGCCGTGATCCGATTTCAGATCTGGAAATCCTCCGCCGCGAAATCAAGGAATACGACGATGAACTCGCACGCTTCCCGTGGAAAATCATCGCGAATAAAATGGATCTAGAGGGAGCAGCCGAGAATTTGGAAATTTTCCGGAATCGTTTTCCTAAGATCGATATCATCCCGATTTCCGCAGATACAGAGTTAGGCTTGGATGACCTGAAGCAAGCTCTGGATAATGAAATCGGGTATCGACCGGAGAAATGACTCACCAGCCATGCAGCCAACCCAACTGGTCTTTGTTTACGGAACACTTCGCCGTGGTGGCTCTAATCATTTCCGCATGGCGGGTGCTGAGTTCATTTCTGCGGCCACGATCATGGGGAGAATGTATCGGATCGATTGGTATCCAGGACTGGTGTTAGACGAGGCGGGCGATGAAATTTCTGGAGAAATTTACTCCGTCGAAGCAGATTTGTTAGTCGCACTAGATGCTTTTGAGGGAGTTTCCGCTGGTGAAGTCGAAGGCTGCGAATACCGCCGCGTGCAGACGACGGTGGTGCAGCAGAATAGCGAAACTCTGACTGCGTGGGTTTGGGAATGGCTTGGCGCGGTGAGTGAAGAGCGGCGAATTTCCGCAGGAGATTGGTTAAAAGAGGAATAGCCAATGAATCACCACGCTGCGCTGCCTGCCTTGGATTGGGTGAAACGAGTGAATCGTTCATGGGTGGTCCGCAGTGATTTGAACCATCATGCAGAATCTTGGTTGAGCTATCTCGCGGGGTTGGATGACGGTCGCCTCCAGAAATCTTGTGAAATTGCCCGTGCGATGTGCAGCATCCGAGATCGACAAATCGACCCGAAACCGTGGTTTTATGCAGGGCTATTTTCCCTCGCCACTTTTGAAGAGGCTAAACTATTCATTCCCACTCACCGCCTCACTAAATCTGTCGTGCCGGTGATGAGGGATCACCCAGACGTCTTATTGTGGATTGATCGAGTGGGACCAGAGACGGATGAATTGGTTTTTCGCCTGCGCCGTGAGGTGGATCGGTTGATAGAATCTCCCTCGCTGAATGATGAGTGAGCTCTAATAACTCCGTCCCCAGATGGCGCGGGTGGTGGTTTCTTGGCCGGTGAGGATGCATTTGCTCCCTGTGGCGGGGAGATCATCGGTGGAAATGGGAAGGCAACGGATGGTGATTTTATGCTGCTTGGAGAGCGCGTCTTCCTGCTCCGGGGTGCCGGCCCAGGGAGTGAAAAGCCAGCCGGGATTTTCGCCAGACCAGTGGGCGTGGAAAGAATCAAGATCGTTACATGCTGAGATGTTAGAATTGCGGAAAGCGGTGGAGCGAGTGAGGAGCGTGTTGTGGATTTCTGCGAGTATTTCCGAGGCATTTTGGATGAATTCTCCTTTATCGGTGAAGGATTTTTCGGAAACAGCTTGGTCGCGGCGTTGAACGCAGACTTTGCGGGACTCGATGTCTTTTGGGCCAATTTCGACACGGATCGGCACGCCTTTTTTGATCCATTCCCATTTTTTGACTCCGCCGTTGAGGTCACGAGAATCGACATGGACTCGCAGTGGATCTCCTTGGAACGAATGATGGCGCAGTGTTTCGGCCAGAGCTTGGCAGGCATCGAGCACAGCTTGGCGACTGTCTTCCTTTGGTGTGATCGGTAAAATCACGATTTGCTGCGTGGCGACACGCGGCGGGAGAACAAGGCCATCGTCATCGGAATGCGCCATAATGAGCGTGCCGATGAGGCGAGTAGAAACGCCCCATGATGTGGTGTAGGCGTGTTGCACGGTGCCGTCGCGCCCTGTGAAGGAGATGTTCTGCGCTTTGGAGAAATTTTGCCCAAGGTAGTGGGAAGTTCCCGCTTGGATGGCTTTGCGGTCCTGGACCATGGCCTCGACGGTCAGGGTCATGTCAGCGCCGGGAAATCTCTCGTTTTCGGTTTTTTCGCCAGGAATTACTGGGATGGCAAGGTGGTCGCGGAGAAATTCCTCGTATTGCCGATGCATCAATCGCGTTTCAGCGATGGCTTCCTCCTTTGTCTCGTGGGCGGTATGGCCTTCTTGCCAGAGAAATTCTGCGGTGCGCAGGAAAAGGCGCGGGCGCATTTCCCAACGCATGACGTTCGCCCATTGATTGATGAGCAGTGGAAGATCGCGATAGGATTCCGTCCAGCGGGCGAATGCAGCGCCGATGATTGTCTCTGAAGTAGGACGAATCACGTAGGGCTCAGCGAGTTCCCCCGCAGGAATCATCTTCGTTTTTCCAGTGACAGGATCTTTAATGGCCTCCAGGCGATGGTGGGTGACCACGGCGCATTCGGTGGCAAATCCTTCCGCGTGTTCCGCTTCTTTTCCAAATAGGAAAGCGGAATGAGCAGTGGAAAATAGGCGTTTTGGTGGCCGGTCGCTTTGAATCGGCGGTCCAGCTGCTGTTGGATGAGTTCCCAGATCCCATAGCCCCAGGGCTTGATCACCATGCATCCGCGTGTCTCTGAATTTTCCGCAAGGTCTGCGGCTTTGATGACTTGCTGATACCACTCAGGAAAGTCGGTGGAGCGGGTCGGGGTGATTGCGGTCTTTTCGGCTGACATAAATTTCTGCCGAAATAGGAATCACGATGCGGCGGAAAGAGCATTAAAATTTTCTCTGAACATCGATAATTCTCAGCTCTCAGCGCGTTGGGTATAGCTCCAGGAAATCAGCAGCGCCGCGATCAGCAGGAGAACCCAAATGCGCCAAAGTGGATCTGGCTGGGTGTGGCGCTCCATTCTGGATTGATTCGGCACGGTTTCTCCCTCGGATTTTGCGCAAGCAGAGAAATCGGCCTCTCGCGTATCGGCGAAGAAAACGGCGGCATCTAGCAGCGGCTTTCCGTCTTGCTGGAGCGTGAGAAAACCAGGCGTTCTGGGAGCCTGCGTCGTGGATAGCGGGGAGGTGAGCGTTTTGCCGCTAAGGTCGGTGGCGGTTCCTTGGAGCGGTAGATTCGGTGCGGCGGTGATTTTGATCGGTTGGCCAGTTTCGAGATTGAGCGAGGTCGCCGCGACTTTTTTCTCCCGAATCGATTCCGCGAAGCGATGGAGCAAGACGATGAAGGCGGGTTGATTTTCCGCGTTTGATAGGCGGAGATCGAAGTTAAAACAAAGCTGGCGGGAAGCGGGTTATTTTCACTGGCAGGTTTCTCCCGCAGGAAAATCAAAGGGCGTTTCTCCTGCCACAGAATGACGGTGTCACTGGGTTGGCGGTCTAACTGAATCGTCTCCCGCACAAGGAGCGATTGCCAATTGAGATGATCTAGCAAGGGATTCGGTTCAGCGACGATTCCTCCTTTCAGATAGGCTCCGGTGCGGGTGTTGTCTTCGACAAAAATTACCGAATTTCCCGGTGGCAAGACGGGATCTAGCGGATCGTATGAAGTGATCGCCAGATCCGCAGCTGCGGCGTCATTGGTGGCAACGGCGGAGTCCAGAGCGCGGAGGAGCTTTTTTGTTAGGTTCTCAAATGCGGGAGAAGTCGCGGTAAAAAGCGCCAGCGTTTTCGGCTGCGGCGCCACCAGCGGGAGCGTGTCGTCCAGCGTGAAGCGGTCAGGAGATAGCACGATGCGGACGTTTTTTGCGTCCTTGGGAAATGCGGCTTGCAGGGTGACTAGCGCATTGGCATCCAGCCGGATGGAGCGCGGCTCGGTCCCGCCTGTCGCGGTCTGGATCGACCACGTTCTCTCGACGGAAGTTTTACTGTAATTCCTAACAAGCGCTTTCCAAATCAGCGCGCCTTCCTCGGTTGAAAAGGAAACTCCCGTGAAGCCGACATTTTCCACCGCCTCGCCCACGGAAACCAATCTAGCATCAAATGGGAGCGACTCAGCGGGAGAGTCTGTTAGGTAAATCACGCTCCCTTCCCGGGAAACGAGTGAACGTGCTAGACGGAGAGCCGGCGTGGGATCGATCAATCCATCCAGTGGCTGCCATTTTTCTAACACTGCCTTTAAATCATCAATCTTCGATCCTGCGTAAAGTCGTGGGCGGCTCGCATCAGACTCGATGACCTGAACTCGACGCTAGACGCAGGGCCTTGGAAATTCGGTAGCTCCGCGGTCAGCCGGGAAATTGCTTCCTTTTTAAAAACACCCATCGACGCAGAGGAATCCAGAACGATCGCGATCCGCTGCACGCTCCCGGATTTCTGGAAGCGCGGTTCCGCAAGAAACCATGCCAGCAACAAAACCGCCAGCAGCTGCATCCACAGCGGAATCGACGGAATGATTCTTTCCAGCCGCCTCCCGCTGGCTGCATCGCGCTGGGTGCGCTCTAACAGAAATAGCGTAGAGACCGGCAGCTCCACCGCTTTTCTCTGGAGAAAATGAATCGCCAACACCGCTGGAATGCCGAGTAACGCGAGGAGACCGAGTGGATTTGCTAAAGAAAGCATGGTGGAGAAAACTCTAAATCTTAAGCAGTAAATTCTAAACGAAGACAGGGAGATGCGCCGAGTGAGCAGTGATCAGTCAGCAGAAATAAGGAGCCAATTCGTCATTCTCTAGATTGTTTCGGTTGAAATTCCGTGCTTACGATTTAATATTTTCTCTGAGCGGTCCAGCCCGTTTGAGAAAATCCCGCACATCGTGTCGATGAGGTCCCACTTGCAGATAAATCGTAACTGTTCAGGACCGCTGAGATGCCTCTTCGAGACAAAAGAGGATCATGATTCCGCCCTGTCTTCAGCCACAACGTGGCGAAATGAGATAGCCCAGGGCAGAGCGAAGCGGCAGCCCTGGGATTGGAATTGGAAAATTTTCCAGAGCCCTGAATGGGCGGAATGAGGTCTTTAATGGATCATTTCTGGTATCATCGTTTGATTTCGCCCCGGTGGGGCTTGAGGGTTTTATGATCTGATTTTCCTAGGGCTGCGCTGCACTTGCCCTAGGCTATCTCATTTCGCCTCGTTGAGGCTGAAGATCCATCCTGAATCGTTACGATAAATCTCGTTTTCTCAAGACCATGCCTTGACCCGGAGAAGGTGCTAAGAATAGTGTCCCGCCGATTTCGACACCACAGCGCACCATTCCCTGACGCACCATGAATATCCACGAATACCAAGCCAAAGAGCTTTTTGACCGTTTTCAAGTTCCGAGCCCGGTTGGCCGTGTGGCCAGCACGCCAGAGGAAGCCGCCGCCGCCGCCCGCGAATTTTCCGGGGCAAAATTAGTGATTAAAGCACAAGTTCACGCCGGTGGCCGCGGAAAGGGACATTTTAAAAACGGCTTCCAAGGTGGTGTGCACTTGATCGAATCCCCAGAACAAGCTGCGGAATTTTCCGGGAAAATGCTCAATGAAACACTCGTCACGATCCAAACGGGCGAGGCTGGGAAATTAGTTAGCAAGGTGATGGTCGCTGAAGCGGTCGATATCACTCATGAATACTATTTGGCGATTTTGATGGATCGTGCCACTTGTCGTCCCGTGATCGTCGCCTCCACAGAAGGTGGAATGAGCATCGAAGATGTCGCCCACAACACGCCGGAGAAAATCATCCGCCAATTTGTCCATCCGTTGTTGGGCCTGCAAGGCTACGAAGTTCGCAAGCTAACAGCCGCTCTTGGTCTCAGCGGAGATATTGCAAAGCAGTTTTCAAAACTATTAGCAAATCTCTATAAGCTTTTCATCTCCTGCGATTGCGCGATGTTGGAAATCAATCCTCTCGTCACCACGCCTGATGGTCGGGTGCTGGCCTTGGATGCGAAATTCGGCTTCGATGACAACGCGCTCTATCGCCATCCAGACATCGTCGCGATGCGGGATAAAAGTGAAGAAGATCCGCGCGAAGTGGCAGCCTCAGAATTCGATCTGAATTACATCGGCCTAGATGGAAACATTGCCTGTCTCGTGAACGGCGCGGGTCTGGCGATGGCCACGATGGACATCATCAAGCACTACGGTGGCGAACCCGCCAATTTCCTAGACGTGGGCGGTGGAGCTTCGAAGGAGCAGGTGACCGCAGCGTTTAAAATCATCCTTGGCGATCCAAACGTGAAGGGAATCCTCATCAATATTTTCGGCGGCATCATGGATTGTAACGTCATCGCAGAAGGCGTCGTCGCCGCCGCGAAGGAAACTGGATTGCCGATCCCGCTCGTCGTTCGACTGGAAGGTAACAACGTTGAGATGGGGAAAGCCACGCTTTCAGCTTCTGGACTCAACATCGTAGCCGCCAGCACTATGGCTGATGGCGCACAAAAAATCGTCGCAGCAGTTGGCTGAAATGCTAGGGCATTTACTTCCTGAAAATTGAACACTTTAAACTAACAAATTTTTCTCCATGTCCATCCTCATCGACGAAAACACGAAACTCCTTGTCCAAGGAATCACCGGCAGCTTTGGCGCACGCCACGCTTCACTTTCACTCGCCTACGGTACGAAATTGGTAGCTGGGGTCACTCCCGGAAAAGGCGGGCAGAAATTTGAAAACGTGGTCCCGATTTTCGATACTGTCGGCCAGGCAGTGAATGAAACAGGCGCGACGGCTTCGGCGATTTTTGTGCCACCACCATTCGCGGCAGATGCGATTTTAGAGGCCGCGGACGCGGGAGTCGAACTCATCGTTTGCATTACCGAAGGCATTCCTGTGATGGACATGATGCGGGTCAAAGAGGCGCTGAAAGGCTCGAAATCCCGTCTCGTCGGCCCGAACTGCCCAGGTTTGGTCACGCCAGGTCGCGGCGAAAAATCCCACGGCGGCTGCCGGATTGGTATCGCTCCAGGCTACATTCATCAGCGCGGAAATGTCGGCGTGGTTTCCCGTTCTGGGACGTTGACTTACGAAGCTGTTTTCCAACTCACACAGCTAGGCTACGGCCAGAGCACCTGTGTCGGCATCGGTGGTGATCCGATCAATGGCACGAATCACCTAGAAGTGTTAGAAATGTTTAATAACGATCCTGAGACCGAGGCAATCATCATGATCGGTGAAATCGGCGGGAGCGCGGAAGTCGATGCTGCGCGTTGGGCGAAGGCAAATTGCAAAAAACCAATCGCCGGATTTATCGCTGGAGCCACCGCGCCTCCAGGACGACGCATGGGCCACGCGGGTGCTATTGTCGGCGGGGAAGAAGATACGGCTCAAGCAAAGAAGCGCATCCTCGCAGAGTGCGGCATCGCCGTGGCGGAAACACCGTCCGACATGGCAAAACCTTGCTAGAACGCTGGGGAAAATAGTGCCAAAGGCCCGGGATTCGACTCAGTCGGTTAGATTCTCGATGAGGTAAGTTTTTAACTTGCCTCATCTGCTTCACTTCAACTAAGCCGCGCGGCCTAGGGCTGTAGAGAGATTTTCACACTCTGAAATTTGAAAAGATTGACGCAGGTGGCTACATCGCCAGCATTTCGGGACTCGATTTTCCTGATTTTGAACTTCTCATGTCCGTAAAAACTCATTTCCACTTCACCGGCATTTGTGGCACCGCCATGGGCGCTGTCGCTGCCGCGATGAAACAGCGTGGCTTCACCGTCACCGGTTCCGATGCGAATGTGTATCCGCCGATGTCTGACTTTCTACGCGGCCAAGGCATCACGATCACAGAAGGCTATCATGAGTCGAATATCCCAGCTGACACGGACGTCGTCATCATCGGGAATGCAATTTCCCGTGGAAATCCTGAGGCGGAAGCCGCTCTCGACCGTAAGCTGCTTTATCATTCTTTGCCGGAGGTGATGAAAGAATTTTTCCTGCGTGGGAAACGCAATTTTGTCGTTTCTGGGACGCATGGGAAAACGACGACTTCCTCGATGCTTGCTTGGATTTTCAAGCACGCTGGTCGCGATCCTGGTTATATGATTGGAGGATTGCCTAAAAATCTCGGTGCTGGTGCGCACTTTACTCATTCGGAAATGAATGTGTTAGAAGGAGATGAATATGACACCGCGTTTTTTTGATAAACGCTCAAAATTTCTCCATTATCTCCCGGAGTGTGTCATCGTGAACAATGTGGAATTTGATCATGCGGACATCTATAACTCGTTGGATGAAATTAAACTCACGTTCCGGCGCTTGCTCAGTATCGTCCCGCGCAGTGGTTGTGCCTATATCAATGGCGATGAGCAAAATTGCCTTGATGTTGCGGCGAATGCTCCTTGCCCGGTTACCACAGTAGGTTTTGGTGAAAATTGCTCGCTCAGGATCGAAAATCTCGACTACGCCACGGATCGCAGTTCTTTCACTCTCGGTGGCGTCCCTTATTCCGTCCGCATGACCGGAGAATTTAATGTTCGCAACGCCGCGATGGCTGCTGCAGCCGCGACATTTGCGGGTCTGACTGCCGATGAAATCCGCGCCGGGCTTGAATCTTTCGATGGCGTCGCCCGTCGCCAAGAGCTGAAAGGTGAGGCAAATGGCATCAAAGTTTTCGATGATTTCGCGCATCATCCCACAGCCATCACTTTGGCGGTGAAAAGCCTGCGCCAACGCCATCCCGGTTCACGGCTTTGGGTTTTGTTTGAGCCTCGTTCTAACACCACCCGTCGTGCGGTTTTCCAGACGGAGCTTGCAGAATCTCTCGCTGCTGCAGATTTTGCCGTCGTCGCCGCCATTCCAGATCTTCACAAAATCCCGGAAAATGATCGTCTCGATCCGGACAAGCTTTCCTCCGACATTGCCCGTCTCGGCGGCCAAGGCTGGTATCTGCCTGACATCGAAACGATCATCGCCAAGGTCAAAGAAAAGGCGCTCCCGGGAGACATCGTGGCGGTCCTCAGCAATGGTGGCTTTGGCGGCATTCACCACAAGCTGCTAGAAGCGTTGAAGTAGGAATTTTTCCATCAAGGAGCTAGTTTTCGATAGCGCCATGGAGCGTAGCCTTCGCGAAGCAGCTTCTCCTGATCAAGCCCGCGAGCATTGACTCGCCAGGTGGGAAATGGTCCAGCTTCGTAGGCGGCGAATCGTTTCCCAGGAGCTTGCCATTTCACGAAGAGGACGACGTGCCTGTCATTGAGCAAAATATCTCCCGGCTGTAAATCATCCCAAGAATCTAACGGATCGCAGATCTGATGAAGCTCCCGGGTGGAGTAGGGACGTCGCAAATTCCAGCAGCGGGAAACAAAGCCGGAGCAATCAATACCACATGACTCCATGCTAGTTCCTGCGTCTCCCAGTTTTCGTTTCGCGGCATCTCCCACATCTCCCGCTTTCTTCCCGATGGCGATTTTTTGCTGAAACGATTCGGGCGTATCGAAACCGCCCCATTGATAAGGCATTCCTTTCGCTTTTTCTCCCGGCTGCCACCAGCCACGCGGGTCTCCATATTTTCGAATCGATCGATCCGGCGTGTGCACCATGATGCCTTGTGAATCGACTTCATGCCGAACATGCCTCGCATCTGGCATCCATTCCACCTGAGTGTAGCGATAGGCAGTCGCGATGACTTGATCTCTAGTGACTTGCGGAGTGCATGAAGCTAGCAGAATGGCGAACAAAAGGAGGCAGGAAGCTTTCACGAAATGATTGTGAATGGTGCTTACACTAAGTGACGAAATGTTCACATCAAATTTATAGGCGTAGTCATTTCTCTGACCATTCTCGTGGCACTTCTTAGAGGGCGTTGTTGCGATTGGACTGTTTGGTACGGTTCATCACAAAACCGCCTTTTTAGGAGAAAACCAAAACAACATATCCACAAAATTATGAACAAAACGATTAAATCCTCCCTGATCGCCCTCGCAGGTTTAGCTGTCTGTGCATCGTCAGCATCGGCTGTTGCTACTGCGAATGGTGATCTACTTATCGGTTTCTACCAGCTGAATGCTGCTGGTGACGCATTTGAGCCAAACACCTATGTCTTCAACCTAGGTGCAGCCGCGACCTTCCGCGAAAACACTCTCACAGGTGTTTCCGTTTCGACCATCAATCCTGGCATTGCTAGCAGCAATATCGGTGCTGAACTCGCTACAGCCTTCGGTGCAAACTGGGCAGAATCCGGCAACGTCCGTTGGGGCGTTGTGGGTGGCCTAGACCAGACCACAGTCGGCCTTGTTGGCGGTGAGCTACAGGGAACCAGCTACGTTTCACGTGCAGCGACTGCTTACCAGAACGCACCTTCGTCCGCTGGTCCTACAGGTGTTAATGGCACTTCTCGTAGCTTCCTCAGGAACAATATTGAGGCTTTCCGAGTTGGCTCAAATAACGTAGGAACTGACATTGGTAACGATGCTGGCGCATTGATAACGACTATTAGCAGTATTTCGACATTTGAGGATTTCGTTCCTCTTGCCGGTTCAAGCCAATTTGGAATTGCTCAAAATATCCTCGGTGATTTCACCGCTGGCAATATCGATGGCCAAGAAGGTTCGTTAGATATCTGGCGTTTAGTGAATGCAATGAGCTCAGCTGCTCTTGCTTCTTCCGGCACGGATCTGACTTCTGGCTTGGGAACTGGCAATGCTGTTCTACAAACCGGCCAATTCATCGGTACTCTCAATATCGACGGTGCAGGTAACCTCACATGGGGTGCTGTGCCTGAGCCTTCCTCAGCACTACTCCTCGGTGTGCTTGGAATGATGGGTATTGCTCGCCGCAATCGTTCTGCAAAATAATTCTAAAATCATCAACTCACTATAAACTACTACTATGAAAATTAAATCATCGATCTTATCTCTGGCAGCCACTGCTGCATTTGTTAGCTCCGCTTCTGCAGTCACCATCGACATCGTCGGCTCTACTGCTGGCCGGACTGCGGTTTACAATCAGGTTCTTGCCATTATCACTGAAACAAGCAGTGCTGCTTCTGGGGCGACATTGACTGGCTCGAACCAAGCGATCATCCACGGTACTTTCGGTGCGGTTCCGGTGATTGTTCGCCTGAATTTTACAGGTTCCGCAGCAGGTGTGAACCAAGTGGCTAACAGAGCAACAATTCAGGTGCCATTCTTTGCAGAAACTGTTGGCCTTTCAGGTAACACTGTGAGTGTCCCGTTCTCAGGCGGCAACATCGCAAACAGTGCTGCTGAAATTGGCTATTCGGATGTGTTCCAAACCACCACTGCGTTCAGGGTTCCAGCTCTCGCGGTTGAGGATGAAATTGCCGTCATTCCATTCCAGTTCTTCAGACACTCAGACGGTAATACCTCGCTTACCAACGTAACTTCACAGCTTGCTCGTGCGATTTATGGTGGCGCTGGCTCTGTTCCGTTGTCGCTTGCTACTGGTAACGTAGCAGATGCCGCCAAAACGATCTATGGAACAGGTCGCGATGCTCTTTCGGGAACTCGTATCACCACATTTGCGGAAGTTGCAACATCGCAAGTAGCTGTCAGCCAATACCAACCTATCACTTCGGCAACGAATGGCACAGGTATAGTGACCGCTCTCGGGGCAACTTCTACTGGTGGTTTTACCTCCGGCAGCTTTGTTGCAAACGTGCTTAATTCAACCTTTGGAGATGGCACATCGGGTAACGCTGATACGATCATCGGCTACCTAGGTGCTTCCGACTGGCCAGCTCAAGTTGCAGGCAATGCAGTTGCTCTAAACTTCAATGGTGTTCCTTACAGCGTTGCGAATCTTCAGAATGGTAGCTACACATTCTGGGGCTATCTCCATCAGTTCAACAATGGTTTTGCTGGTTTCAGCGCCGGTGACGCGACCGCTGTTGGTAACTTCTACTCATCTTTGAGGGACGCTCTTGTGGCTAACCCAGGAAGCGGTGTGCAGCCGATTTCCATCATGGCGGTATTCCGCGATGGTGACGGTGCACCAGTTGGGCCGAATCTTGAGTAATCTTTTTCCGGGGCACTTTGTATAGCCCGGGACTTGTCTCGATTGAAATACATATTAAACCAATCAGTCCATGTGGCTGATTGGTTTTTTGTGACTCTGCAGAATTCTCTCCCTGCGAAGCCGCATCCTTCTGCAAAGGCGTGAATTTTTCGCTAAAAAGCTTCGCCGATTGGGCTGGATCGGGTTAGTTCTCTCCTCCAGTTTTTTTGAGCAGCAAAGACCTGATCCATGTTTCCCGATTCATCCGACTGTGTGCCACTTTCCTTGACCCGGAAAATCCAGGATTTCCCGATTGGAAACATCCCGCTTTCCCAGCATTCGCTCCCGGTTGAAGTCCGCTATCCTTGGGATTTGCTGCGTGCGAATGAGCTGTATGTTTCTTCTCTAACAGAAAGTGACATCCAAGGAGAAATTCATCCCTCCGCCGTGATCGAGGGGATTTTACATTTGGGGAAAGGAACACGCATCCTCCCTGGCGTTTTCATCGAAGGAAATGTGATCATCGGGGAAAACTGCAAAATCGGACCAAATTGCTACATCCGTGGTAGTACCAGCATCGGGAATCACTGCCACATCGGCCAATCGGTGGAGATTAAAAATTGTCTGATTCTCTCCCACACGAATGTGGGCCATCTATCCTACGTCGGTGATTCTGTGCTGGGTGAGCACGTGAATTTAGGAGCTGGCACGACCGTTTCTAATCTGCGCCACGACGGGAAAAATCACTTTTCAATGATCGGCGGTTCCTTGGTGGATACGGGTCGGCGCAAATTTGGCACGATCATCGGCGATCATGTCCATACCGGCATCAATACTTCTATTTACCCCGGGCGGAAACTCTGGCCTCATACCAGCACGCGTCCGGCGGAGGTCGTTCAATACGACGTTCTCCCTGAAAACTGAAAACTTTATACTAGCAACTATTCATCACATGTGCGGAATCGTAGGATACATCGGAAAAGCAGACGCTGCGAAAGTGCTCATCAATGGCCTACGCCGCCTAGAATACCGCGGCTATGACTCGGCGGGCGTTGCAATTTTAGATGACGGGCGCGTTCTCGTTTCAAAGGCGCCGGGAAAAGTCGCGAAGTTGAGCGAGCGTGCCCACGCCGATTGGCCGCCGGAGCTTTTCAAACGCGCTGGCACGGGAATCGCCCATACCCGCTGGGCCACTCACGGTCCACCAACCGAAGTCAACGCCCACCCACATCTCGATCGATCGGGAGACATCGCACTGGTGCACAATGGCATCATCGAAAACTACCGCTCCATCCGCGCCCGTTTAGAGGGAAAAGGGCATCATTTTTACTCCGAAACTGACACGGAAGTGTTGGCGCATTTGATAGGAGATTGCGACAAAGGCGATCTATTCCAAGCGGTTTGCGATGCGCTGCATCAAGTAGAAGGCACCTTCGGGATCGCTGTTTTATCTGCCCGTGAACCGGGCAAAATCATCACCGCCCGGCGCGGGAGTCCCATCGTGATCGGAGTAGGAGATGATGAAACGATCATCGCTTCTGATGCATCCGCCATCGTCGCGCACACTCAGCGCGTCATTTATCTGGATGACAATGACATCGCGATCGTGACTGCGGATTCCGTCGATATCCGGGATTTGCATAACATCCCAGTCACGCGGGATATTGCTGAGCTAGGGCTGGATTCCTCCGCAGCAGAAAAAGGCGGCTACGAACATTTCATGCTCAAGGAAATTTATGAGCAACCGGAATCTCTCAGCAACGCGATCCGTGGCCGCCTGGATCACGATCTCGGCTCGTCCGTATTGGCTGGCATGGGAACATCGCCGCGTGATCTCGCAGAAATTGGCCGTGTGGTGATCGTA
>JAAURL010000261.1 GCA_012032235.1 Akkermansiaceae bacterium
CATTGAGCAAGCCACCCAAAGCGATCGCGATGCCTACAATCACAATCGACCATTGCGGCTTGATTGCCTTGGCCACCAGTAAGAGCGCTGCGATTTTTGGTGTATCATTGAGTCCGCGAGCAAAACTAACAGCTCCAGCGCTGAGAAAATGCAACGAATCAATCAAAGTTTTTGCCTGAATGCCGAAAACACTGCCCGTGTAGCGTTGCTGGCATTCTTGTGTAGCACCAACAGTGGACGTGAGATGAGCCTCGGCGAGACTAGACGCCTTAAATGTAGCTAGCGGCGTCCATTCTTCGCCAATGCAGACACACGTTTCCTCCCGAATGCCAGACACTTACTTCGCGCCCTTCATCAATAGATAAATAAGCCCGCCGACAAAAAATGCTAGCAAGGGGCTGATGAGTAGTGGAGTGATAAATGTTTTTCCTAACAGAGAAAAATTAACGACTCCTGAGCCCGAACTCACGCCTGCCCCGACCAAGGCACCCGTCAGTCCATGGGTCGTGGATATCGGAAAGCCCAATCGAGTCGCGAGCAAAACCGTACCACCCGCTCCGCAAGCCACAGCAAGAACAAATGCCGTGGACTGCGTGAGCACATCAGGCACCAGCCCCTTGCCAGAAAAACTTTTCAGTAAAGCCGCAGCAAGAAAAATAGCCGCAATGCTTCCTGCTGCGGTGGCAATCGTCGCCCATGTCAGCGCGGTCTTATAGCTGCAAGTCTTACTGCCATAGAGACTAGCCACACCTTTGAAATTGTCATTTGCACCATTCGCATAAGCAAGAAAGGCAACGGTGATCGCAAGTATAGTGAATATCATGGATTTAATGGATAATTTTTTAAATGCCGCAAAAGACGTATCGATTTGAGAAGGTTTTAAATCTACTTTATTCCGCTAACTGTTTTTTTGTGTTGTTTTAGAATGACCATTGTAGAGGAGCTTGTCTAACAAATCCCTCTCCGAGCCACTTGATTTGAACTTGCTCGGGGAGCGCCGGCATCCTCTCGCATCTTGCGGGAGAGATTGGGGAATTTCCCGCGCAGCGCAAATCACTTTCCTAAAGAATTTCCGGCAAGATGCAGGCGCTCCCCGTTCCAGAATTGATCAGGATCCTGCCTACTAGCACATAAAAGCAAAGGTCGGTGATTCACGCCGATCTCGGGAGGATGTGCTGAAAATGCGATGGAGTTACTTTCGCTCCTTGGGTATTTTTCGCTATTGGACCTTTGTGATTCCTCATTCATGCTCCGCGCATGATTTCGCAAGGTCCACTGTCGCAGAAAATTTTTGCTGTTGCTAAAGAGTTTATTCCGGGAGGGGTGAATTCTCCCGTTCGTGCGTTCCGTAATGTGGGAGGAGAGCCATTTTTTGTGCGCCGGGCGGCAGGGAGCCGGATCGAGGATATTGATGGGAAACACTACATTGATTATATCGGCTCTTGGGGACCTAACATTTTAGGACACGCGCCGGTGGTCATTACCAATACGATTCATGAAGTCGCGAAGAGCGGGATCTCCTTTGGTATCCCTAACCTGTTTGAAGTCGAAATGGCGCGAACGATTTGCGACTGGGTGCCGTCGGTGGAAAAGGTCCGCATGTGCTCCTCTGGCACGGAGGCGACGATGTCTGCCATCCGTCTGGCGCGCGGTTTTACGAAGCGCGATTATATTGTGAAATTTGATGGCTGTTACCATTGTCAGGGTGTTGTCAGGGTGTCAGACAAATTATCAATCAAAAATATGCAAACACCATCGTTCTCAGCGCGGAACGAATTAAAGAAGATAATGCTCTATTTACGCTCGCTCATGAACTAGGTCATGTTTTAACAAATGATGGACATTATGGTGAGGATTATTCACAAGCGGCAACAGCAAATGAAATTTATCGAAATTTGATGAGAAATGGAACATCACGTTCAAATTTATTGGGTGAGTCTAAGAGATTCACAAAAGCACAGGTGGATGCATTCGTGCAAGGACTCCTAGAATGAAAATGGCGATAAAAAATGTTATTTTTGGGTGGGTATGGCTATTACTAACAGTGATATGTCCTTGCCATGCTTATGCAATAGATCCTGTTTTTGAGAAAGAGGTCCGTGATTATGTCAGTAGTCACTATGGCAAAGATCAATTTGTTCCCGATAGCCCAGATAAAAAGCTTGCCCAAAAGAAAAGACTTAAAGAAGACCCTCGGGATTGGGAGGAAGTCCTTGCTGCAATGGTAAAAGAAACAGCGATTCATGAGCCATTTATGGGTGATTTAGTTGTATATTTTTTAACCATTCGGGATAGGTTTTCAGATCCGCGAGTCATTGAGGCCATTTCTTTTCAAATTTCAGAGCGCAGTAAGCAGATCATCATTACCCCACAAGATGATCTAAAGTATTCGATTGTTAATAGCAATTTCAGAAGAGCTGTGGGTGACGCGCTGAGATCAAAACAAGAAGTGCTACTGACATATATTATTCAACAAGCAGCAAATGGAGATAAGCCGATGTTGGAAAACTTGGGAGATTACTCATATCGACATTTATTTGAACGGCTGAAATCTCAGGGTAGAAAAGAAGATATGGAAATTCTTGAAAAAATCCAAGCCAGTCCTGAGTTTTCAGAAAAATGGCGGTCAGATGCGAAGAGCGCGGCGCAGCACATCCAGAGACGTCTAAAGAGTGAGCCTGCCAGCCAATCTGATTCGCCAAAATCATTTTCCTCTGTTGTAAATAAAGGGCAAGAGGTGGAAAAAGACAATCATATCAATCACGACTCGGATCGAAAAGATTATCTAATCGCCACGGCCTTAATAGGATTTGCTTCTGCGGCTTACATATATTTTCGGGTAAAAAGAAAACATAATTATCCTAAAGGATGAATCTTTTTATGTTTTTATGTTACAAGGTGTTACAAGGTGTCAGACATATTATCAAAATTCTTCTGGCTTTTTTAAGCCCTTCCCATACCTTCCCCGCATGCGTAAGTCCAGATGGCTAGCGAATTGGAAAAATTCCTCCTCATCGGCGGAGGCGAAGCCTGCGATCTATCACTGCATCTCGCGGGTGGTGGATCGGCGGTTTGTCTTTGAAAAGCGCGAGCGCGAAGCCTTCCGAATGTTCATGCGGATGTATGAAAACTTCTCCGGCTGCCGGGTTCTATCCTATTGCGTCATGTCCAACCACTTTCACATCTTGTTAGAAGTGCCACCAA
>JAAURL010000262.1 GCA_012032235.1 Akkermansiaceae bacterium
TGGACTTAAACATTAATGATCTGAGTATTCAATCTTAAAAAGCAAATCTGTTTCCATTCGGCGGAATGCAGGCGCTCCCTGCGATGGATTCACCATGGATGAAAAGAGCGTGATCATTGATTTGAGGCGTCAGGAGTTACCAGTTCGATCGGTTGATCTGCGACTGCGGATGACTTGCCAATCGTTTTAGCGACGCTCCCGTAAGACATCCCTGGAGGCAGGCTGTTCAGCTCGCGATAAGCGATTTCACCTGTCGTGACGTTTTTTAAATGTGATGCGTTGACTCGTGATCTCAGTCACTTGAGTTTTCACCATTGCTCCATCAACCGTGAATGGCAAAACATCGCCTAATCGCACATTCCGGTTTGCCATGACGAACATCTGCTCCTTTGGGTTCACCATCATGTTGGTAGGAAGGAGTTTGATCACATCGGCCAGTGGGAGCCTAGAATCAGTTGCTACCCGCTCTTCAGTCGGGCCAGCTTGCTGAGGGTCTTGAGTCAGGCCGAAAGGATCGATCGCTTGGCCTTTCATCAAGAGAGTTTCTGCGACTGATGCGATGTATGATCCCATTTGGTCCGCTGGGACATTACGCGAGGGCGTTTCGATGGAGACTGTCTCCGCAGGGCTTTGGGTAGGTTGAGCGAAGGCCGATGCTGGGACTACGAAAAAAACGAGAGCCGATGCGATCCGCGTTAGTTGGGTGAAATTGCGCTTCGCGAAATGCTCTCTGATCCCTTCCGCAGGATGCGGAACGGTGCCTGCAAGATGCAGGCGCTCCCCGCTAAGAAATCTCATCGAATTTGAAAGAAGGCCAACGGTGTAGTGAGTTATTTTTCCCATGCGGTGTAGGTGGCTTGAAAGTTAAGGCTGCCAGTTTGGCTTGTTTGCCCAGAGCCGGCTGTTGTGCTGGCTGGAGGCGTGATTTTTAGATCTTGTAGCTGCAGTTGAGGCATTTTTGTTTCTAAATCCAGCAATGCGAGTTGGACAGCGCGAAAAGTGCCACGGAGCGTCAGGCTGAGCTGGGATGAATTCTGGGCACTGGCTGCGCCAAAGCCAGCCTTGTTGGCTAGCTGCTCAAAGTTTGCGACCTTGAATTCTGCTGGCGGGAGATTCTTTTCGATGTCTTTTAAATTACTGCGCAGGGCGAGCAAGGCCTCTGATTTGACCACTCCATTCTCGCTGGTCCATTGCTGCAATTTTACACGTTCTTGGGTGGATTGCTTTTCGAGATTATCGGCGGTTTTGCGCTTCGTCTCGCTGGAATTGAAGGCCGCCACCTTACTTTTGTGCGTAGCTTCGACACTCGAGTAAAAATAAAATGCGCCACCGACAATCGCTGCGATGAGGAGCAGCGGGATGACAAAACCAAATAGGATGATGGACTGACGGTAAAGATTCATGGGCAGTTAGGGGGCTTTGGTAAGGTTGACGGCCATTGGATCTGTAGCGCCGAAGGCTTGTGTCACCGTAAGGTCAAATGTGTAAGGATACGTTGAAGCGCTCGAGGAAATATTCTCTTGAGTCTTTAAATTCACGGAAATCGTGCGCCCTGCGACGCTTGGGTCAAAAGAACTGCTCCCGGTGGCTGCGGCGATTTCACTGAACGCTGGGTTTATGCCGCTTCGGCTGTTCCAGTTTTGTAGCTTGTCGATGCCTTTCAAATTCGCGGAACCACTGACTTTCCACTGTTTACTAAAGCCAGCTTTAGTGCCCGCCACAGCACCTGCTGCTTTGGTAGGATCGATGCTGTGCGAGAAAGAATTTACCAAAATGCCTGAATCGGCTGGAAACAGGCGCACGAGGCTTTCCAGTGCCACCCATCCTTTTGAGCGATCTTGAAGCAGGTTGTCCCAATGGACGGCCTGCTGTTTTTCGAGGTTGAGTTTCGCCAATCTCGCATTGACGATGGTTTCTTGGGATGTATTAAAGGCCCACTCAGGAGTGCTGCGGAGTTTGATCGCATTGTAGCCGAAATAGGCGGCTCCGATTCCGCCAAGGAGCAGGGCTGCAACGCTGGCTAGTTTTGAAGCCTTCAGCAGCTTGATCTCCGAAAGGCTGGGGTAAATTTGCGCGATGGCCTTCGGGGTGGGGAGGAAGTTCTGGAACGCCCACTTGCCATCCCGGAGAAGGGAGAATGTATTGCTATTGATCGTCGCAGAGTCTGGCGTAGCTGCTTGAGCTGCAATGACAGGTTCTGGGCACCAAGAAGGAATCCCTTCAATTTGAATTTGCTTCACTTCCTCGACGCGGCTGTTTTGGTACACTGCCTTTAGATCGGAAATTAGGGTGATATCGACTTTCCCGCCGAGAGGGACGACGAAGATGTCTGGATCGACGAACTCGAGCGATGTTTGCGCGGTCGCCAAGGAGTTGATAAAATTATTCGGGCGGCGTAGGCCACGGTGCTGGAGCGTCCGAATCAGGCGCAAATCCGATTGCTCGTTGAAAAATGCCAGAGCGGTGAGCCAAGGATATTGGAGAATGGCGATGAATGGCTTGCCTGGAGTCGGCTTCACGGAATGGCCGAGACCCATGATGGCGACCAATGGGGCGCTGAGGGCGTGAGTGATGATTGGGAACTTCGCATTTTCGCTCGCTTGGCGGAATGACTCAAACAGCGGAGCATACTGCTGCGTCATCGTGACAGCAGTGGCGGTGATATTTCCTTTTTCACCAGGGTATGGGAAAACGCGCCATGAAGCTTGATCAGCATTGATCGATGAATCGGCAAGCACTGATGCTGGCTCGTCGATGATGGCCTCACGCAGTTCGCCAGGTGAGGTGGAGCCATATTCTGGTTTTAGCTCGGCGATGGAGAAATCATCGGCCGCGATCGCGACGTGCTGTTCGCCGCAGGCGGGCGGCTCGAGGAAGGCGCGCTCGCGAACTTCCTGGGCGAGCGCGACAACCCGCTCAACCGCAACGACTACATCCATACGAAGTTCATGCTCGTCGACCCGCTCGGCAGCGACCCGCTCGTGGTCTCGGGAAGCGCGAACTTCAGTAAGCCGTCGCAGCGCGTGAACGACGAGAACATGCTGGTGATCCGCGGTGACACGCGCGTCGCCGACATCTACTTCGGCGAGTTCATGCGCGTCTTCGACCACCACTACGCGCGCTATCTGGTCGAGAAGCTCCAGAACGAAGGGCGCTCGGACGCGAGCGCGCGTACCTGAAGCCGGAACGC